>JALYHE010000035.1 GCA_030776705.1 Actinomycetota bacterium
TTCCCGTCCGGCCCCACCGGGACGGTGACCAGGTTGGCCACGTCGACGCCCGGGACGAAGTTGAGGCTGGAGGTGCTGTTGCCGCCGCTCGGGGTCACGGACAAGAAGCTCGGCGCCGTGGCCTGCGTGCTGGTCACGTTCATGACCACTGAGGTCACTCCACTCGCAGGGACGCCGCCCGGACCGGTCACGTCCACGACGATGACCTCACGCGGCCCCACCTTCTGCTTCCGCCCGCCCTGGCCCGTGCCGTTGCGGGTGTCGAGGATGCGGGCCGGGGTCACCGGGTTGAAGGTCCCCGACGTGCCGGTGGTGGGAGGCGGCGGCGCGCTTGGGTCCGGTGCCCCCTGGGTGGCCATGAAGTTGACGGTCACGAACTTCGTCGACCCACTCTGCACCACGCCCACACCGACCGAGTCGTAATAGGGGTTGATCATGTTGGCGTAGTGGGCCGGGCTGGCCACGAAGGCATTGTGCAGCGCGTCCACGCTCGGGCCCATGCCAACGTTCTCACCGATTCGGGCCCAGTTCGTGGGGGCCTGGGCGGTCATGTTGGGGTTGTGGGAGATCGTCCCCGCGGCGGCCATCTGGACCGACCAGTTCCGGGCCATGGTGGTCAGCTCGGGGTGAACGGCGATCGGGCGTACGCCCAGGGACACCCGCAGCGTGTTGAGCTTCGTCACGAACTGGGTCTCGTCGGTGATGGTGTCGGCGGAGGCCCGGGCAGGGACCAGCGTCAGAGCCGTCAAGCTGATCAAGCCGACACTGGCGACCAGGCGTATCAGCTTCCTCATCTCGGCTTTCCCCTCACGTTCTCGCTGACCCACGGAGGGCAAAGCCCCCGTTCGGTAGCCCGGCTGCCTTGTGAGCTCTCGCTCCGTCAGGCCCGTGGCTTTGCGCCTCCCGGGTTACCCCGGGAGTTGCCGTTTCGTGGGATTTCTTGGTGTTGCCAGAATTATCGGCTGACCACTGTCCGTACTTGAGTTACCACAAGAAGCGGTGCGGCAAACCTCGGGGCGTCACCCCCGGAAGGAAAGGGACACGGCGAAGTCGCCGTCGGGGTCGGTCCACCAGCGGCCGGGCTCCAGCCCGGCGGCGGCCAGCTCCGCCTCCACCCCGGTCCTCCGGAACTTGGCGCTGACCTCCGTGCGCATCTCCTCGCCGTCCTCGAAGCCCACGGCGGTGCCCATGGCCGCCAGCCGCACCCACTGCTCTCCCTCGGAGCGGAGGCGCATCTCCACCCACTCGCGCTCCTCGTCCCACCGGGCCACGTGCCCGTAGCGGGGCAGCACGAAGTCCGCTCCCAGCTCGCGGTTCAGCACGGACAGCAGGTTGCGGTTGAAGGCGGCCGTGACCCCGACGGCGTCGTCGTAGGCCGCCACCAGGCGGGCCGGTTCCTTCACCAGGTCGGTGCCCAGCAACAGGGCGTCGCCGGGGGCGAGGCGGGCTCCCAGGTCGGCCAGGAAGGCTCGGCGCTGGTCGGGGAGCAGGTTGCCGACGGTGCCGCCGAGGAAGGCCACCAGCCGCCGCCGACCCTCCGGCAGGGCCCCGAGGTGGCGTTCGAAGTCGCCGACCACGGCTGAGACCTCGACACCGGGATATCCCCCGGCGATGGTCAGCCCGGCGCTCCGCAGGGTGGCCTCGCTGACGTCGAAGGGGACGAAGCGGCGCAGGGTGCCGGCTCCGGCCAGGGCGTCCAGGAGGAGCCGGGTCTTCTCCGAGGTCCCCGACCCCAGCTCCACCACGGTGTCGGCGTCCGTGAGGGCGGCCACGTCGCCGGCGTGCTCGTCGAGGATCCGGCGCTCCCGCCGGCTCGGGTAGTACTCGGGCAGGCGGGTGATGGCCTCGAACAGGAGCGACCCCAGCTCGTCGTAGAACCACTTGGGCGGGAGTTGCTTGGGCCGGGCCAGGAGCCCTTGGCGGACGTCGTGGCGGAGGGCGGAGGCCACGTCGTCGGGCCCCAGGTGCACCTCCACCGACATCTGGGCCGGCGCCGTCAACGGCCCTCCCCGGCCCCGGCCCACCCCAGGGGCTCCAGCACCCAGCCTTCGACGGTGGCGGTGACGAGGGAGCCGTCGGGGACCTGCTGCCAGCCCTCGTGGTCGTCACAGGGCTCGGAGGCCACGACCACTCCCCCGTCGGCCAGGCCCGCCCCGGCCAGGACGAACAGCGAGTCGCCACAGGCGGTGGCGGCCACCTGCCGCCCGTCGGTGAGGACCAGGTTGAGCCGGGCCCTCGTGGCCTCCAGCACGGTGCCGGCGACGGCGGCCAGCGCCTGGCCCGGCCCGACGCCAGCGTCGAGATGGTCCAGGGCAAGGGCGAAGAGGACCTCGGAGTCGCTGGCGCCCTCGATGCCGGCGGTGCGGGCGTCGGAGACCAGCCTGCGCAGCCTGCCTCCCGCCTCCGACCTGAACCCCTCCACCACGCCGTTGTGGGCGAAGAGCCACCTGCCGGCCGCGAAGGGAGGGGTCCCGCTCTCCTCCACGGGTGCCGGCGGCGTGGCGCTGCGAACGGCGGCCAGCACGGCGGTGGCGTCCACCAGCCCGGCCCAGCTGGCGAAGGAGCGGTCGGCCCACATGGGGCGGGCCGTGCGGTGGCGGGCGGGCTCCGGACGGCGGGCCAGGTCGTACCAGCCGACGCCCCAGCCGTCGGCGTTGACGGTCCCGTAGCGCTGGTGGCGGGGCGCCCACGACTGGTGCAGCAGCGAGCGGAGAGGGTCCACCAGGAGGGACTCGAGGCTGACGGGAGCACCCAGGTAGGCGACGAACCGGCACACGGCTATGCGCTCGCGGCCTCAGGCGTCGCGGGCGCAGCGGAAGCCGCAGAAGACTTGGCGGCGGATGGCGAAGTCCCAGTTGCGAAAGGTGGCGCGAACCGCCGTGGGGTGGGTGGCCCACGAGCCGCCCCGGAGCACCTTGTAATCGGCCCCGTAGAAGACCTCGGAGTACTCCCGGTAGGGGAAGGAGCGGAACCCCGGGTAGGTCTCGAAGGAGGACGCCGTCCACTCCCAGACATCGCCCAGCATCTGGTGGCAGCCGTAGGCGCTGGCGCCGGCGGGGTAGGCGCCCACCGGAGCGGGGCGGAAGAGCCGCTGGCCCAGGTTGGCCCGCTCGTGGGTGGGAGGCTCGTCGCCCCACGGGTACCGGCGCTTGCGGCCCCGGGCCGGGTCCCAGGACGCCGCCTTCTCCCACTCGGCCTCGGTGGGCAGGCGCCGGCCCCTCCAGCGGGCGTAGGCCGCGGCCTCGTGCCAGCAGACGTGCTGCACGGGCTCGTCCAGGGGCAGGTCCTCCCGCCAGCCGAAACGGGTCCGGGACCACGACGAGGGCCCCTCCCGGTGCCAGAACTGCGGGTGCTCGACGGACGCCTCCCGACGCCACGCCCAGCCCTCCTCGTCCCACCACCGGGGCTCGTGGTAGCCGCCCGACTCCACGAAATGGGCGTAGGCGCCGTTGGTGACGGGCACGGTGTCGATCCAGAACGGACCCACCTCGACATCGTGGGCCGGCCTCTCGTTGTCGTAGGCCCAGGGCTCGGACTCCGTCCCCATGGTGAAGGCCCCCCCGTCCACCAGCACCTCGTCCTCGGCAGGGAGGGTGGCGGGAGGAGGCGGCGGGGCCACGGCGCGGTAGCCCGGGTCGGCCATGAGCTGGAGGGTGCCCAGCATGGTCTCGTCGTGCTGGTGCTCGTGCTGCAGCACCATCCCGTAGACGAACGCGTCGACCAGCAGAGGCCGGTCCGGGTCGAGCTCGACGCGGTCCAGCACGTCCAGGGTGCGGCGCCGGACCTGGGCCACGTAGGACCGGGCCGGGTCCGGTCCCAGCAGGGGCAGGGACGGGCGGTTGGCCCGGGGGTGGCGGAAGGCGTCGTAGAGGGGATCGAGGTCGGGGCGGAGGGCCGCGCCCCCGAGGGCCCGGACGAGCCACTGCTCCTCGTAGTTGCCCACGTGGGCAAGGTCCCAGACGACCGGCGACATGAGCGTGGAGTGCTGTCGCACCAGGTCGGCGTCCGAGAGCGGCTCCAGGAGCCCGAGCGATCGGGCCCGGGCCGCCTCGAGCTCGGTGGCGACGCCCTCCTTGAGCTGGCCCTCCCCCAGGCGCCCTTCCGGGTCGTGCACGGGGTCTTCCCGCCTCAAGAGCCGTCCTCCGTAGTGGCCAGGTGGGCGGCGTCGTTGTACCGCACCAGCCGCCAGTGCCCGTCGCGACGGTTCCACTCGCTGATGGAGGTGTTGGTGACCACCAGCTCGGCGAGGGTCGGGCGCTGGGCGGGCAGGCCCAGGAAGCAGATCATCGACCCGATCACCACGCCGCCGTGACAGGCCACCACCACGCTCTTGCCCTCGTGCTCCTCGGCCAGCCGGGTGAGAGCTCGGCCCACCCGCACGTTGAACTCGGCCAGGCTCTCGCCCCCCGGAGACATGGGCTCGAAGGGGCGGGCCCCCATGTCCACCCCATAGCGCTCGGCGTACTCGTCCCACCCGAGGGTGTCGCACTCACCCGGGTGCAGCTCGCACAGGTCGCAGTCACGCACTATCTCCGGGCTGCCCAGGGCGGGGGCGATGATCTCGGCCGTCTCCACGGCGCGGGGCAGGGTGCTGGCCAGCAGCACGTCGGCTACCACCTCCCGGGTGCGGGACAGCCGGTCCCGCAGGATCTCGGCCTGGAGCCGGCCCAGCTCGCTCAGTCCGGTGCAACCCCGCTCCCCGGCCACCACCCGGTCCTGGGCGGCGCGCGCCTCTCCATGGCGCACGAGCACCAGTCGGGTCGACGTCATGGTCCCTCCAGGTGCTCCACGAACCGGGCCAGCTGGCGGAGGTTGCGGCACTCGAAGACTCCGTCGCAGTGCGCCGCGTACTGCCCGAGGATCGAGTCACCGGTGTCCCAGTAGGCCCGGGGCTCCGGGTTGAGCCAGTAGACGTGGCGGGCCCTCCGGGCGACCTGGGCCAGGGCCCACGACTCGGCGGCGTGGTAGTTGTTCCTGGCGTCACCCAGCACCAACACCGTGGTCTTGGGGGAGACGTCGTGACCCCAGCGGTGCCAGAAGGCCTCCAGGGCGTGGCCGTAGTCGGAGTGGCCGTCGGCCCAGACCACGTCGGCCTCGGTGGCGACACGGCGCAGGGCCTCCCCCAGGTCCTCGGTGGCGTCGAAGAAGGGCGTCACCTCGTCCACGCCGTCGACGAAGGCGAAGCTGCGCACCCGGGAGAACTGAGACGAGATGGCGTGGACGAGCTGCAGGGTGAAGCGCGAGAACGACGCCACCGACCCGGACACGTCGGCCATGACCATGATCTCGGGCTTGGAGGGGCGGGCGTGGCGAAAGCTGAGCTCGGCCGGGACGCCCCCGTAGGACAGGGAGTGACGCACCGTCTGGCGGAAGTGCAGCGGGCCACGATGGCGGTGCCGGCGCTTCCGGGCCAGGCGGGCGGCCAGCTTCCGGGTGAGCGGGTGCAGGGCCCGGCGCAGCGCGGCCAGCTCCTCGGCGCTGGCGTGCATGAAGTCGACGTCTTCGGGTAGAGGGGTCCGCACGGCCCGGGCCAGCGCCTCCGGTCCGCGCTCGGCCACCAGGCGCCGCTGGACCTCCCGCTCGACCTCACTGCGGAAGCGCTCCAGCCGGGCGCGGTGCTCCTCGGCCGCCAGGCGGTCCCCGAGGTCGGTAGCCCCGGCCTCCTGTCGGGCGCCGGCCAGCAGGCGCGCCAGCACACCGTCCAGGTCGAGGTGGCGGAGGGTGCGGTACAGGTGGTACCTGACCCCGCCCGGGCGGCCGGCCTCCATGCCGGAGTAGCGGGCCACGGCCTGGCGAGCCAGCTCCCGGGCCGCAACCCGGTCGTCGTCGGCCAGGGCCCGCTCCAGCCGCTCGGCCATCTCCTCCGCCGAGGCCGGTGCCGCCTCGGCCGGCGCCTCGCCTCCGGGCGTCGCCGGCCGCGGGGAGAAGTAGATCTCGAACACGGTGTCGAACGCCGGGCGGTGGTCCTGGGACTTGACGAGGGTGGCGGCCAGGCCGTGCTTCAGGGCCTGGCGGTCCTCGAGGGGAAGGTGGCGCACCGCCTCCATGGCGTCTATGTCCTCCGTGAGGCTCACGGGCAGGCCTGCGGCCCGAAGCTCGTGCACGAAGCCGGCGAACACGTCGAGCACGGCGATGCGTCAGGCCCCGGCGACGCTGGCGTCGAGCTCTCTGCCCGCCTTGGCGATGTCGGTGCGGTACTTGAGGAGGACGTGCAGGGTGTCGCGCGCCAGCCCGGAGTCGACGCTGCCCGCCCCCATGACCAGCAGGGTCCGGGCCCAGTCCAGCGTCTCCGACACCGACGGTTGCTTCTTGAGGTCCAGCCGCCGGATGAGCTGGACGATGCGGACCACCTGGTCGGCCAGGTGGTCCGAGACGCCCGGCACCCGCGTGAGCACGATCTCCTTCTCCCGCTCCGGCTCGGGGTAGTCGAGGTGCAGGTAGAGGCATCGCCGCTTCAGGGCCTCCGACAGCTCCCGGCTGTTGTTGGAGGTGAGGAAGACCATCGGCACCTGGGTGGCGCTGACCGTGCCCAGCTCCGGGATGGAGACCTGGTAGTCGGAGAGGACCTCGAGCAGCAGGGCTTCGGTCTCCACCTCCACCCGGTCCACCTCGTCTATGAGCAGCACCACGGGGTCGCGGGCGCGGATGGCCTCGAGCAGCGGCCGGGTCAGCAGGAAGTCCTCACTGAAGATGTCCTCCTCCACGTCGCTCCACGCCACCGGCGCGCCCTCCTCGGCCACACGCTGGGACTGGATGCGCAGGAGCTGCTTCTTGTAGTTCCACTCGTAGAGGGCCTTGGACTCGTCCAGTCCCTCGTAGCACTGGAGGCGGATGAGCCGGGCGCCGGACATGTCCGCCACCGACTTGGCCAGCTGGGTCTTCCCGACCCCGGCCGGCCCCTCTACCAGCACCGGCTTGCCCAAGCGGTCGGCCAGGTAGACGACCCCGGCGATGCTGTCGTCGGCCAGGTAGTGCACCCCGCGGAGACCCTCCCGCACGGCGGCCACGGAGGCGAACCGGGCTGCGGGCGTCACGTCCGGACGTGACCCTGTCCCTCGACCACGTACTTGACGGTGGTGAGCTCGGAGAGACCCATGGGACCGCGGGCGTGCAGCTTCTGGGTGCTTATGCCTATCTCAGCGCCGAAGCCGAACTCCTCGCCGTCGGTGAACCGGGTGGAGGCGTTCACCATGACGGCGGCGGCGTCCACCTCGTCCACGAACCTCCGGGCCGAGGCCAGGTCCCGGGTGACGATGGCCTCGGTGTGGCCGGAGCCGTAGCGGCGGACGTGGGCGATGGCCTCGTCGAGGGAGGGGACCACCGCCACCGACAGCTTGAGGCCCAGGAACTCGGTGGCGAAGGCCTCCTCGTCGGCGGGGGCCATGCCGGCGACCACCTGGCGGGCCCGGTCGTCCCCGACCAGCTCGACGCCCTCGAGGGCGTGGGCGGCCAGGGGCAGGAAGCGCTCGGCCACCCGTTCGTGCACCACCAGCGACTCGGCCGCGTTGCACACCGAGGGCCGGCTGCTCTTGGCGTTCACGACGATGGACAGGGCCATGTCGAGGTCGGCGGACTCGTCCACGTAGACGTGGCAGTTCCCGTCCCCGTCGATGACGTAGGGGACGGTGGCGTCCTCCACGACGGCCTGGATGAGCGAGCGGCCGCCCCGGGGGACGAGGCAGTCTATGACCCCGCGCAGCCGCATGAACTCCCTCGCCGACTCCCTGCTCACGTCCTCCACCAGCACCACGCAGTCCTCGGGGAGGCCGGCCTTGGCCACCCCTTCCCGCAGGGCCCGGGTGATGGCGAGGTTGGAGGAGACGGCCGTGGACGAGCCCCGCAGCAAGGCGGCGTTGCCCGACTTGAGGCACAGCCCGGCGGCATCGCTGGTCACGTTGGGGCGGTTCTCGTAGATGACGCCGACGACGCCGAGCGGCACCCGCACCCTGGTGATGCGCAACCCGTTGGGCCGGGCCCATCCGGCCACTACCTCGCCCACGGGGTCGTCCAGTGTGGCCA
>JALYHE010000036.1 GCA_030776705.1 Actinomycetota bacterium
GTGCCGGCCCGGGTGCTGGCCCAGTGCCGCCCCGCCGGTGCGGTGGCGCCGCCGGAGGTGAAGCTGTTCATCCCCGTGCTCAAGGACGCCGGGCTCCTGTGACGTCCCCTCGGCCCCTCGACGGCCACAAGCTGGCCGTGGCCCGCCTGTGGGCCGTAACCCGTCATCCGTACCTGGCCTCGGCCCTCTTCGCCATCCAGATGGTGGCCAAGCCGGGCCTGGGAGGGGCCGCCGTGGACGAGTCGTGGCGGCTGTACCTGGACCCGGAGACCGTGGACCAGTGGAGCGTCGAGGTGCTGGGCAGCCTCCTCGTCCACCACGCCGGCCACCTTCTGCGGGACCATGCCGGGCGGGCCCGTCGGGTAGGCGTGGGACGGGAGGCGGCCAAGGACTGGACGCTGGCCGCCGACGCCGAGATCAACGACGACCTCATGGGGACCGGCTTGCGCCTCGTCGACCCCGTCCTTCCCCAGAAGCTGGGGTGGAACCCGGGGCGGCTGGCCGAGGAGTACTTCCACTGCGGGCACCACGACACCGACCATGAGCCCGACTGCGGGAGCGGGGCCGACAGCATCCGGCGTCCATGGGAGCTGATGCGGGGCGAGGGAGGCGGACTGCCCCCCGGAGAGCGCCACCTGGTGCGCTGCCAGGTGGCCAGCGAGGTGCTGCAGCACAGCCGGCAGGGCCGGGGTCGCCTGCCCAACAGCTGGATGCGCTGGGCCGAGGAAGTCCTCGAGCCCAAGGTGGACTGGCGCAAGGCGCTGGGGGCCGAGCTCCGCAAGGGGATCGGGTCGGTGGCGGGGCGGGTGGACTACACCTACCGGCGCCCGTCCCGGCGCGCCAGCGTGACGCCCGACGTGGTGCTGCCGGCCCTGGAGCGACCGGTTCCCGAGGTGGCCGTGGTGTGCGACACGTCCGGGAGCATGTCGGACGCCCAGCTGGGACAGGTGCTGGTGGAGGTAGAGGGCATTCTCCGCTCGCTCGGGCTGGCCCGCACGCGGGTCCGGGTCATGGCCGTGGACGCCGCCGTCCAAACGGTGCGGCGGGTGGCCAGCGCCAGCCGCCTGGAGCTGGTGGGCGGCGGCGGCACCGACATGGGGGCCGGCATCGACGCCGCCTCCCGCCTGCGGCCCCGGCCGTCGGTGGTCGTGGTGCTCACCGACGGGATGACGCCGTGGCCGGTGGATCCGCCCAAGGGGCTCCAGGTCGTGGTGGGCCTCCTCGGCCCCGGTCACGCCGCCGGTGGCCGGTCCTGGGCCACGCCCGAGTGGGCCCGCGTCGTGCGCATCGACCAAGACGCCGCCTAGCCGCCATGGCCGGCCGGCCGCGATGGTGTGACCACGTCGAGCCGGCCACGGCGGTGGTGGATTGCAACGGCGAGCGCCACCGGGTGACGTGGCGACGGGGCAAGGTGGTGCTCGAGGACCACGACCTCACCGCCGAGACGGCGATGCTGGCCTTCGGAGGCAAGCCCTTCGCCTGCCTGGGGGTGCTGAAGCGCTGGCGTGACATGCACACGTGGGCCATGTCGGCCGAGCTGTTCCGGCAGATGCAAGCCAGGCTCGGGCCCGACGTCGTGCTCCCCGAGGACCTGAAGCCCGTGCACCAGCTCGGGCTCATGCTCACCTGGGAGCGGGGTTGGCGGCGCTCGGCCTACCTGGCCGGCTACGAGCGCCTGCTCCACGACGAAGTCCGCAAGCGGGCCCTGCCGCCACTACGGCGCCACATCGCGTACTGGCGGCAGCGCAGCGGCGCCCGTCTCGTCTCCTCGCTCGACGTGAGGCTGCAGAGGCCCGGGAAGGCGCCGCGGTTCATCGGCTCAATGGACAGGGTGAGGGTCAGCGCCACCGCCGCCCTCGGGGTGTCGTGGATCCTCGGGGTGTGGGCTCGTGGAGTGGCGGAGGCGGAAGGTGCCTTCGTCCTGGCCGTCGAAGAGGAGGTTGCCGGAAGCGGGGACCTGCGGGTGCGGGCAGTGCGGTGGGAGGAACGGAACGGAGCCTGGTCGCCGGTGACGGCGACCGCCCGGGTGGGCATCGAACCGGAAGGGGCCCACCGGCTGGCGTGGTGCGACTAGTGAGCGACCGAGCCACCGTGGACGCTAGGGCGGGACCGCCTTAGGATCGGTCCCGAAGGGCGCTGCTGTCGAAAGGACTCATCGTTGCCGGTTTCAAGACGCGGGCCCAAGCGAGGCGAAGGGCCCTCCCGCCAGGACCTCGAGCGCGAGGCAGCCAGGGAGCTGCAACGGGCTGGCGGGCAAGGTGGACCGTCGCCCGCCACCTCCAGGTGGGAGCCCCCCGCCCCCGGCCAGCCGCTCATGCCGGAGGAGCCCGAGGCGGCGGGGGAGCCCACCCCGGTCTACGAAGACGAGGAAGACCCCCAGTTAGAGGGTGAGGCGGTCACGGAGATGGCGCTCTCCTGGCTGGCCGAGCGGGACCGGCCGGGGGGACCGCGGTCGATGGAGGACGTGGCCATGCGGGTGGACCCGGCGTCGGCGACGGCGGCGCGGGACCGGGCCCTTCAAGAGCACCTGAAGCGCAGGGAGGCCCTGAAGCAGGCGCTGCCGGTGGCGCCCTGGAACCAGGAGAAGCTCACCATCGGCAAGCCGTTCTCCACCCGGAACGCCCCCAGGCCCGAGCTGGAGGAGCCCGGCCCGGCCAAGAAGAAAGCGGTCAAGAAGAAGGCGGCAGCCAAGAAGAAGGCGGCGGCCAAGAAGGTCACGGCCAAGAAGGTCACGGCCAAGGCGGCGGCCAAGAAGGTCACGGCCAAGAAGGTGGCGGCAGCAGCGGTCCCCGCCCCCGACGCCGACCTGCCCATCGAGGACTACGACCAGCTGACCACGGCCCAGATCCTGTCGGTGCTGGACGAGCTCGACGACGACGAGCTCGACGAGGTGGCCGAATACGAGGAGCGCCACCGGAACCGGGCCGAGATCATCGAAGCCATCGACGCCCTCTTCGAGGAAGAGGTCGAGGTGGTGGAGGAGCCGGCGCCGGCCCCCGAGGCGGTGGTCGAGGAGACAGCCGCGCCCGTTCCCGCC
This sequence comes from Actinomycetota bacterium, assembly GCA_030776705.1. GTDB lineage: Bacteria > Actinomycetota > Acidimicrobiia > Acidimicrobiales > JALYHE01. Next base: position 3,038 of record JALYHE010000036.1, read on the forward strand.
CCCGACGCCGACCTGCCCATCGAGGACTACGACCAGCTGACCACGGCCCAGATCCTGTCCATGCTGGACGAGCTCGACGACGACGAGCTCGACGAGGTGGCCGACTACGAGGAGCGCCACCGGAACCGGGCCGAGATCCTCGACGCCATCGACGCCCTCTTCGAGGAGGAGGAGGAGCCGGCGCCGGTGCCCGCCGGGGCCAGGAAGGCCCCGGCCAAGGGGACGGCCAAGAAGGCCAAGAAGGCCCCGGCCAAGAAGGGGGCCAAGAACAAGGTCACGGCCAAGAAGAAGGCGGCCAAGAAGAAGGCGGCCAAGAAGAAGGTGGCCAAGAAGAAGGCGGCGGCGAAGAGATCCTGAGCGGCGGTCAGGCGGCGCGGGACCGCCGGGCCCGGATCAGGTTCAGGGCCCCACCCGCCTTGAACCACTCGATGTGCTCCGGCGAGAGCGTGTGTGTGCACTCGAAGTCGAGGCGCGAGCCGTCGACCTTGGTGATCGAGCACCGCACCGGCACGTCCGGAACCAGCCCGGACAGGCCCAGGACCGACACACGGTCCCCTTCCTCGACGAGGTCGTAGACGCCGGGATCGGAGAAGGTGAGAGGCAGGACCCCCTGCTTCTTGAGGTTCGTCTCGTGGATGCGGGCGAAGGAGCGGACCAGGATGGCCTTGGCCCCCATGTAGCGAGGCTCCATGGCGGCGTGCTCGCGGGAGGAGCCCTCGCCGTAGTTCTCGTCGCCGACGACCACCCAGGACATGCCGGCGTCCCGGTAGTGCCTGGCCACCTCAGGGAGCGGCTCGTAGGCGTCGTGTTCGAGGCAGTGGCCCCGACCGGCCTCCCCCGTGAAGGCGTTCACGGCGCCGAGGAAGAGGTTCTGGGAGATGTTCTCCAGGTGGCCGCGGTACTTGAGCCACGGGCCGGCCGCCGAGATGTGGTCGGTGGTGCACTTGCCCCGGGCCTTGAGGAGCACGGGCAGGTCGAGGAAGTCCCGGCCGTTCCAGGGAGGGAACGGCTCGAGGAGCTGGAGCCGGTCGCTGTCGGGGCGCACGGCCACCTCCACGGCGGAGGCGTCTGCGGGCGGGGCCCGGAAGCCTGACTCGCCGGGCTCGAAGCCCCGCTCGGGGAGCTCCGTGCCCGGGGGAGGCTCGAGGCGGGCCCCGGCCTCGTTGTCGGCCGGAACCGCGTCGGTCAAGGGGTTGAAGGCGAGGGTGCCGGCCAGGGCGTAGGCCACCACCGTCTCGGGGGAGGCGATGAACGACAGGGTGGCGGGATTGCCGTCGTTGCGCTTGGGGAAGTTGCGGTTGTAGGAGCTGAGGATGGAGTTGACCTGGCCGGGCGTGATGTCCTCGCGCTTCCACTGCCCGATGCAAGGGCCGCATGCATTGGCCAGCACGGTGGCGCCGATGGCCTCCAGGTCGCCCAGGAGCCCGTCGCGCTCGATGGTGGCCCGGACCCGCTCGGATCCCGGCGTGACCAGGAGCGGCACCCGGGCCCGCAGCCCCCGGGCCGCGGCCTGCCGGGCCACGCCGGCGGCACGGGTGATGTCCTCGTAGGAGGAGTTGGTGCACGAGCCCACCAGGCAGTTGCTGAGCTCCAGGGGCCACCCGTTGGCCACGGCGTCGTCGGCCATGTCCGACACCGGGCGGGCCAGGTCGGGAGTGTGCGGCCCCACGATGTGGGGCTCCAGCTCGTCGAGGTCGATCTCGATCACCTCGTCGAAGCAGCGCTCGGGGTCGAGGGCCACCTCGGGGTCGGCCCTGAGGTGCTCGGCCACCGCCGCGGCCCGGTCGGCGTGGGCCTGGCGGCCGGTGGCGGCCAGATAGCGGGCCCCTGCATCGTCGTAGGGGAACAGCGACGTGGTGGCGCCAACCTCGGCTCCCATGTTGCAGACCGTGGCCTTGCCGGTTGCGCTGATGGAGCCGGTGCCGGGGCCGAAGTACTCGATGATCGCTCCCGTCCCCCCCCTGACGGTCAGGGTCTGGGCCACCTTCAAGATGACGTCCTTGGGCGCGGTCCAACCGTGCAGGGAGCCGGTGAGGTGCACGCCGATGAGCTTGGGCCAGCGCACCCCGAAGGCGCCGCCCACCATCACGTCGACGGCGTCGGCCCCGCCCACGCCGACGGCCACAGTGGCCAGCCCTCCGGCGTTGGGGGTGTGCGAGTCGGTGCCGATGATCATGGTCCCGGGGAAGGCGTACTGCTCCAGCACCACCTGGTGGATGATCCCGGACCCGGGCTTCCAGAAGCCGATGCCGTACTTTGCGCAGGCGGTGCGGAGGAAGTCGTAGACCTCCTGGTTGGACTCCTCGGCGGCCCGCAGGTCGGAGCTGGCGTCCACGTGGGCCTGGATGAGGTGGTCGCAGTGCACGGTGGTGGGGACCGCCACCCGAGGCAGGCCGGCGGTCATGAACTGCAGCAGCGCCATCTGGGCGGTGGCGTCCTGCATGGCGATCCGGTCGGGGTACAGCTCGGCGTAGCTCCGGCTCCGCTCCAGCTCCTGGCCCTCAGGGTCGGCGAGGTGGTTGAAGAGGATCTTCTCGGCCAGCGTCAGGGGCCGGCCCAGCCGCCGCCTGGCCACGGCCACCCGCTCCGGGAGGCGGGCATACACCACGTCGACGAGCTCGATGGGAGTGGTGGCGGCTCCGGGAGCGGGTTGGGCCATCCCTAGGCGGAGGCCGCCACCCGGCCGGCGTTCTGGGCCTCGATCCGGCGCACCCGGTCCAGGGGGGCGACCCGCCACATGCTGTCGAGGACGTTGGACCAGTCGGCCAGCATGGCCTTGGCCCGGGCCGAGCCGGTGAGCTCGAGGTGGCGCTCCACCAGCCAGCGCAGCTCCTCCACCTGCTCGGCGTCGAGGTGCTGAGCCTCGACCAGGGCCGTGTTGAGACGGGCCGTCAGCGAGGCGTCGGGGTCCCAGACGTAGGCCGCGCCGCCGGTCATGCCAGCGCCGAGGTTGTAGCCCACCGGGCCCAGCACCACGACGGTTCCACCGGTCATGTACTCGCAGAGGTGGTCACCGGCTCCCTCCACCACGGCCACGGCGCCCGAGTTGCGTACGCCGAAGCGCTCCCCGACGCTGCCGGCGATGAACACGTCCCCGCCGGTAGCGCCGTACAGGCAGGTGTTGCCGGCCAGCACGGGGTCGCCGGCGTCGTCGGCGGGAGGGCGGATCACGAGCCGGCCGCCGCCCATGGCCTTGCCCACGTAGTCGTTGGCCTCGCCCACGAGGTGGAGCTCGACCCCGTGGGTGAGGAAGGCGCCGAAGCTCTGGCCGGCCGAGCCCTCGAGGTGGACTACGGCGGTGCCGCGGGGCGCGCGCTCGCCCCACTCCAGGGCGACGGCCCCGCCCAGGGCCGCGCCCACGGTCCGGTCGCGGTTGGTGACGGGGTAGTGCAGCTCCACCTCCTCACCGTCCCAGACGGACTGGAAGGCGTCGGCCTCGATGGCGTCGCCCAGCCGGGAGCGGGGGCGCTGGAGGGGGACGTGGGCCACGAAGCGGCGGGGGCCGTCCGAGCCAGGAGGGGTGATGATGGGGGTGAGGTCCACGGAGTCGACGCGGGGGTCACCCCTCTGGCGCTGGCGCAGGCACTCCACCCGGCCGATGGCCTCGTCCATCGACCGAAGCCCTAAGGAGGCGAGCAGGCCGCGGGCCTCCTGGGCCACGAAGAGGAGGTAGGCGGCCACGCCCTCGGGCGTGCCCGTGAACTTGGCCCGGAGGTTGGGCCGCTGGGTGGCGATGCCGGTGGAGCAGGTGTCGCGGTGACAGGCCCGCAGCATGATGCAGCCCTCGGCGATCATGGCCGCCGTCCCGAACGAGTACTCGTCGGCCCCGAGGAGGGCGGCCACCACGACGTCGCGGCCAGTCATCAGGTTGCCGTCCACGCGCACCCTGGCCCGATCCCGCAGGCCGTTCTCCATCAGGGCCGCCTGGGTGTCGGCCAGGCCCAGCTCCCAGGGCATGCCGGCGTGCTTGATCGACGACAGGGGCGAGGCGCCCGTGCCCCCGTTGGCGCCGGAGATGTGCACCACCTCGGCCAGCGCCTTCACCACGCCGGCGGCCACGGTGCCCACCCCGTCCTCGGCCACGAGCTTGACCGACACGTCGGCGAAGGGGTTCACCTGCTTCAGGTCGAAGATCAGCTGGGCCAGGTCCTCGATGGAGTAGATGTCGTGGTGGGGTGGCGGCGAGATGAGCGTGACGCCGGGCTGCGTGTGGCGCAGCTGGGCGATCTCCTCGCTCACCTTGTGGCCGGGGAGCTGGCCGCCTTCCCCTGGCTTGGAGCCCTGGGCGATCTTGATCTGCAGCTCGTCGGCGTAGGCGCAGTACTGAGGGGTGACGCCGAAGCGGCCCGAGGCGATCTGCTTGATGCGGCTGTTCTTGTCACCGGTGCGCTGGCCCCGGGTCAAGAAGCGGTAGGCGGCCTCGCCCCCCTCGCCGCAGTTGGACTTGCCGCCGATCAGGTTCATGGCCTCGGCCAGGGTCTCGTGGGCCTCAGCCGAGAGGGACCCGTGGGACATGGCGCCCGTGGAGAAGCGCTTGGCGATCTCGGTGGCCGGCTCCACCTCGTCCACCGGCACGGGCTCACCGGCCGGCACCAGCTCCAGGAGGTCGCGCAGCTCGGTGGGGACCCGCTCGTTGACCAGGGCCGCGAACTGCTCGTACAGGTCCTCCCGGTCGGCGCGAAGGGCCCGTTGCAGGAGGTGGGCGGCGTTCATGTCGTTGAGGGCGGCCACCACGTCCTTGTTGTGGGCGTGGTACTCCCCGCCCCGCTTGAGATCCCGGTAGTAGCCCGGGTTGGGCAGGGTGCCGGGCTCCTCGGCTGGAGGCCAGCCGGCCTGGGCGTGGAGGTCGAGGACGTCGCGGCCCAGGTCGTCCCAGCCGATGCCCCCCACCACGGACATCGTCCCCGTGAAGCAGACGTCGACCACTTCGGCGCCCAGGCCCACCGCCTCGAAGATCTGCGCTCCCCGGTAGGAGTCCACCGTGGAGATCCCCATCTTGGAGAGGATCTTGAGCACCCCGTCCTCCACGGCGGCGTGGAAGCGCTCCTGGGCCTCGGTGCTGAGCAGCTCGGCGTCCTCGGAGGCGTCGGCGCGGCCGCCACCGTTAGGAGGGCCAGGCGGGGGCACACGGCGTCGGCGCCGTACCCGAGCAGGCATGCCACGTGGTGGACGTCCCTGGCGTCGTCGGCGACCACCACCAGGCTGGCGTCCGAGCGCAGGCCCCTGGCGACGAGGCGGTGGTGGATGGCCCCGGCGGCCAGCAGGGAGGGCACCGGGGCGTGCTCAGCCGACACCACCCCGTTGTCCACCACCAGGATGCCGGCGCCCTGGGTGACGAGTCGCTCGGCCTCGTCGCCCAGGCTGGTCACCGCCTTCCTCAGCCCGCCCGGGCCCTCTTCCACCGGGAAGGTGGCGGAGAGGCGGGCCGGAGCGAAGTCGCTGCCCTCGGCGTTGGCCAGCTCGTCCACGGCCGACGGGTACAGGAAGAACGAGTCCAGCTCGACGAGTTGGGCGGCCTCGGGGCCATCGGTGAGCAGGGGCCGGCGGGGGCCGATGAGGGTGCGCACGCTCATCACCAGCCGCTCCCGGAGGTGGTCGATGGGGGGGTTGGTGACCTGGGCAAAGCGCTGCTTCAGGTAGTGAGGCACCGGACGGGGCCGGCCCGCCCAGTTGGGCAGCGGCGTGTCGTCGCCCATCGAGAAGGTGGGCTCCTTGGCGTCCGAGGACATGGGCTTGAGCACTTGGCGCAGCTCTTCGACGGTGTAGCCGTGGGTGACCTGGTGACGGGCCAGTTGCTCGTCGTGGATGGACTCCTGCACGGGCCGCCCCACGCTGACCTGGCGCAGCCCGTCGGCGGTCCAGCGGCCCCACGGGGCGGCGGCGCCCAGCCGGCGCTTGCACTCGCCGTCGAGCGCCACCCCCCGGCCGGGATCGATGAAGAGCATCTGGCCCGGCCCCAGCCGGCCCCGGCGCACCCGGCCATGGCCGCTGACGTCCACGGCCCCCGCCTCCGAGCAACACGCCACCAGGCCGTCCTCGCAGATGGCGTAGCGGAGGGGGCGGAGCCCGTTGCGGTCCAGGGCGGCCCCGACGCCGATGCCGTCGGTGAAGATGAGCCCGGCGGGCCCGTCCCACGGCTCGACCAGGCAGGCGTGGTAGCGGTAGAAGCCTCGAACGGCGGGCTCGATGTCCCGGGCCCCCTCCCATGCCTCGGGGACCAGCATGGCCACAGCGTGGCGGATGTCCCGGCCGCCCCTGACCAGCAGCTCCACCGCCGAGTCGATCTGGCCGGAGTCGGAGTCGGCGGCGTCCACCACGGGGCGGAACAGGTCCTCGCACCCGAGGCCTACCTCATTGGTGCCGAGCCTGGCCCGAGCCCTCATGCGGTTGAGGTTCCCGCCGATGGCGTTGATCTCCCCGTTGTGACAGAGGGTACGGAAGGGCTGGGCCCGCTCCCACGTGGGCGCGGTGTTGGTGGAGAAGCGCTGGTGGAAAACGGCGAAGGGGGCCACGAAGCGCTCGTCGGCGAGGTCGAGGTAGAAGCGGGGCAGTAGGTCGGCGGCCACCAGCCCCTTGTAGAGGACCGTGCGGAACGAGCAGCTGGCCACGTATGTCCCGGCGGCGCTGGCCTGGACCCGCCGGCGCATCCGGTAGGCGGCCTGCTCAGGGTCGCCGGCCGCCGTCCACTCCAGCACGGCCTGCACTATGCGGGGACGGGTCCTGGAGGCGAGGTCCCCGAGTTGGCCGTCGTCGGTGGGCGGCGTCCGCCACTCCACCACCCCGATGCCCTCGGCCGCGGCCGCTGCCTCGACGGCGGGCCGGGGGTCGTCGCCCCGCACGAACAGCACGGCGACGCCCCGTCCCTCCCCGAAGATCGGCGCCGGGATGGGGGCCAGCAGCCCCGAGCCGTCGGCCGTCTTGGCGTCAGCGGCCAGGGCACCGCGATGGGTGACGCAGGACAGGCCACAGAGCGCGGCGGCCACCACCTCTCGGGAGGCGCGTCCGTAGGCGTCGGCAACGAAGCCGATGCCGCAGGCATCACGCTCAGGGCGCATGTCCGGGACCATCCTTGGGGCTCGCCTTGTGGGCTCGGTGCTTTTGCAGCCGGGGTACCTCATCGGTGAGTGGAGGCGCCGTTGCCCACTGCCCCGTGCTGTGGGGGAAGTCTATCCCGAGCTGTTCATGTCGCGATGACGTGCCACCAGGGGCACGTCATCGC
>JALYHE010000037.1 GCA_030776705.1 Actinomycetota bacterium
GGCCACGCCCGTGCCCTGCTCGGCACGCCCGACCGAGCCTTCCAGGAGGCCCTGGCCCGCCGAGTGGTGTCCGAAGGGCTTTCGGTGCGGGCGGTGGAGGAGGCCGTGCGGGCTCGCTCGCAGCCCGGCGTGGACGCGAGTGGTGCGGGGGCCCGGGTCGGCCCCGCGGCGGGTCGGCGTCTGCGGCCCCCGGGCCTGCTCGAGCTCGAGGATCTGCTGTCCAGGCACCTCGACACGCGCGTCAAGGTCGACATGGGCCCCAAGAGAGGACGGGTGGTGATCGACTTCGCCACGCTGGAGGACCTGGAGCGGCTGTACCGAGCGATGACTCAGAGCGGCGGGCCGGCCACGCAGCGCGGGGTGCCTAGCTAAGTACCAGTTCCTTCCATCTGGCCTTCCTCGTCGGGCCAGGTCACCCATTGGGCCAGGGCCCCGACCAGGCTGGTGGCCAGCTCGGAGGCATGAGAGACGATGCGCTCGGGGGGGCCCAGCTCGCAGCGCACGGCCGGCATCCGGGTCTCCTTGAGGATGGGGATCGCCATCCCCCTCACCCCGTGGTCGGAGACGCCCAAGGCGCCGGGGACGGCGCACTGGAGGAGCTCGGCCAGGCGGCGCCCCCCTGCCGACTCGTAACGGTGCCCGGCGTAGTGGGCCGAGGAGCAGCCCTCGCCGGCGGCGTCCAGGAACAGCCCCAGGTAGACGTCGGCCCCAGCCGCGTTGGCGGCGGCCGCCTGCTCCGACTGCTCCGGGTGCTGGACCAACGAGACCTCGGCCACGGCCTCGGCCAGGGCCCGGGCCGCGGCGGTGAGCACGGCGTGCAGACCGGGGTCGCCGCCCAGCACCACCCGCTTGCCGTCGAGGGTCCGGGGGGCGTGGCGGAGCATGTCGAGCTCCCTCACCACCGCCACCGGCTCCCGCTCGTCCTGCCGCCTTCCCAGGCGGGCCATGGCCTCGAGCGTGGCCGGGCCGCACACGCCGTCCACGGTGAGGCCGGCGTTGCGCTGGAACTCGGTGAGGGCGACCTGGGTTCGGGGCCCGAAGATGCCGTCCACCCTGCCGGCGTCGAAGCCGAGGGCCCCCAATCGCCGCTGCAGGGCGGCCACGTCGTCGCCTCGGAGCATGGGCTGGCGGACGTAGAGGAGCCGGTCACCGAGGCAGTACCCGGCCTCCACCAGCGCGGCCCAGGTCTGCTCGCCGCACACGCCGTCGGCGCGAAGGCCGCGGGCTTCCTGGAAGGACCGCACCGCGGCCGCCGTCCCCGGCCCGTAGAGCCCAGGGGGGTCGCCCGTGGGGCCCGAAGACAGGCGGGCCAGCCGATTCTGCACGTCCCGGACCCCCTCCCCGGAGCTGCCGGGCCGCAGGGGCAGGTCCTCTACAGGAATGCCTGCAGCTCCTCGAGCAGCTGGTGCTTGGGCTTCGCCCCCACCAGGCGCAGCTGGGGCTCGCCGCCCGAGAAGAGGATCAGGGTCGGGATGCTCAGTACCTCGAACCGCCGGGCCAGCTCCATGCTCTCGTCCACGTTGACCTTGGCCACCTGGAGGCGACCCGGGTTCTCGTTGGCAATTTCTTCCAGCACGGGGGCGACCATGCGGCAGGGGCCGCACCACTCGGCCCAGAAGTCGACCAGGACGGGCGCCGAGGAGGCGGCGATCTCCTCGTCGAAGGTGCTGTCAGTCAGCGTGATGGTGCCGGCCACCGGGAGGACCTCCTGGCTCGGGAACGAGACGAACAACACGGCGTGTGGACGGCATATTTCGCTCCTACCAGGCCCGGGGCGTCTGGAGGATGCCGTCGGGCCCATCGTGCTGGGACTCCAGCCAGCGCTCGGCGTCGATGGCGGCCATGCACCCCGAGCCGGCGGCGGTGACGGCTTGGCGGTACACGCGGTCCTGCACGTCCCCGCAGGCGAAGACGCCCTCCACGTTCGTGCGGGTGGAGCCTGGTTCGGTACGTAGGTACCCGCTGGCGTCCATGTCGAGCTGGCCCTTGAAGATGTCGGTGTTGGGCACGTGGCCGATGGCCACGAACAGCCCGCTCACGGCCAGCTCGGAGTCTTCCCCCGTCGCCACGTTGCGCACCCTCACCCCGGATACGGCCCCGTCGCCCACGACCTCGGTGACCACCGAGTCCCAGAGGAAGGAGATCTTGGGGTTCATGAAGGCCCGGTCCTGCATGATCTTGGAGGCACGCAGCTCCTTGCGGCGGTGGATGACGGTCACCTTCTCGGCGAACTTGGTGAGGAAGATGGCCTCTTCCATGGCCGAGTCACCGCCACCCACCACGGCGATCTCCTCGCCCCGGAAGAAGAACCCGTCACAGGTGGCGCAAGTCGACACACCGTGGCCGATGAGGCGCTGCTCGTTGGGCACGCCAAGGGTCAGGGCCCGGGCGCCGGTGGCCACGATCACGGCCCGGGCTCGGTGCTCGTGCTCGCCGACCCACACGCGAAAGGGGCGGCTGGAGAGGTCGAGGGACGTCACCTTGGCTGTGAGGTACTCGGTGCCGAACCGCGCCGCCTGGGCCCGGAAGCAGGCCATGAGCTCGGGGCCCATCACGCCGTCCACGAACCCGGGATAGTTCTCCACGTCGGTGGTGAGCATGAGCTGGCCACCGGGCTGGTCGCTGCTGGAGGACGGCTCCCCCTCTATGACCAACGGCTTGAGGTTGGCCCGGGCGGTGTAGACGGCGGCGGTGAGCCCTGCCGGTCCTGACCCGATGATGACTACGTCGCGGGCGTCGGGCAACTCCCTACCTCGTGGTGGTGGCGGAGGCCTTCGCCAGCAGGAACCCGCCGGCGGCGGTGAAGATTCCGCCCACGGCCAGGTGGGCGATCCACACGTTGCCCTCGCCGGTGAGCTCGTCCACGGCCCTCACCAACGCGATGGACACGAGGACAAGGACGGTGAGCGCCATGACCGCGGCGATCAGGCCGTAGACCAGCGCCCTGGCCACCGTGACCAGGGGGACCGACGTCTTGTCCCGGATGGAGCCCACCACCCGCTCGACCGTGTCGGCGGCCTGGATGGTCCAGTCGGAGTCGCCTGTCGCCGCGCCGGGGGGACGTTCAGCCGGCTGCGCCATGTCCGGCACCCTACTAGTGCGCCGCAGTGGAAACCGCCGATGGCTCCGAGCTCACAGGGCCTGGGCCACCAGGAGCCGGCACCCGTCTGCGGCCAGCACGAGCACGCGGTGGTCCAAGCTGCTCGGCGCGGCCTCGTCCACGCGGTAGGCGAGGGCTACGGCGCGGGTGCCCTGCCAGCGCAGCGTGGCGGCGTAGACCAAGGGCCCGAGACCTCGTCCGTAGGCAGCTCGGGCCTCGCCGGCGCAGACCGTGGAGGCTGAAGGAGCCCCCCCATCGCCGCCAGCCTGGCTGAGGTGAGCCTCGACGGCCTGGCCCAGGACGCCGGCGTCGCTCTGCTCTCCGAGATCGGAGCCCGGCGCCCGTCGAGCCGGCCCGCCGCGGTCGGAGCTCGCCATCAGCACGGCGCCGCCGGCCAGGGCCGCGACGACCGCTAAGGCGGCGGCGCGCCGACGGTTACGGACGACGCGAGTGGAGGGCTGGGCCCGGCGGAGCACTTAGCGGATGAAGAAGGTAACGCCCATCACGCCGGGCCCGGCATGGGTGCCGATGACGGCCCCCACGTCGCCCACCAGGATGTCCTCCCGCGGGTGCACCGGCGCCAGCAGGTCGAGCATCTGGTCCACGTCCGGCGCGTCGCCGTGCATCACGGCCAGCGTCTCCACTGGCTGGTGCTCGCGCACCTTGTTGGCCAGGTAGCGCAGGGCCCGGCCTCTGGTTCGCTGGCGGGACTCGGGGTGCACCTCTCCGTCGGCGACCTGGATGACGGGCTTGACGGACAGCATCGATCCCAGGAAGGCCTGTGCCGCACCGATGCGCCCGCCCTTCCTGAGGTTCTCTAGCGTGTCGAGGGCAGCGAAGGTCCGGCTCCGCGCGATCATGCCCTCCACCTCGGTGGCCACCTCGTCGAGGCCGGCCCCCTGGGCGGAGAGCTCGGCGGCCCGCACCGCCATGAGGCCCTCGGCCATGGTCACGGCCCGGGAGTCCACCACCCGCACCGGGATGGTGCCCTCCACCGCCTGGGCCGCCACCTGCGCCGACTCGTAGGTGGCCGACAGCGCCGCCGACAGGGTGACGCAGATGACGCCGTCGGCGCCTTCCGACGCGGCCCGGCGGTAGGCGTCCTCGAAGGCGCCCGGTGCCGGCGCCGCCGTCTCGGGCAGCACTTCCGTGCTGGCCAGGCGGTCCCAGAACTGACGGGGCGTGAGGTCCCGCCGGTCCACCAGCTCCTCCTCGCCGAAGCGGATGGTGAGGGGCACGACCTCGATCCCGTGCCGGGAGGCCAGCTCGGGCGGCAGGTCGCAGGCGCTGTCCGTGACCACGGCGACGCCGGCCATCAGCTCATCCTCCGGACGGCGGAGGCCGTGACCCTCACGTCGTACCAGCTCTTCACCCGGTCCCAGTTCTTGAGCATGAACGAGCGTGCCTCCCGTCTCACCGTGACGTGCACGGCACCGGCGCTGTCGACATGGAAGTCCTCCATGGTGGCCTCTCGGCCCGCGACCACCTGTTCCGCCGCGGCCCGGGCCTGGCTGGGGTTGCGGGTCTGGAACAGCGTGTGGGCGGCGTCGTCGGCGGCATCGCTTGCCGCGCCGTCCAGCTGCACCCGGGTGACCAGGGGCGAGCCCAGCTCCACGACGGCAACTCCCAAGACGACGATGACCAACACCACCTTGACCAGGAAGCGGCTGATCATGGCTCCTGGCGCCTCCGGAGGCGAGGACCCAGGACGTTGAGGAGCATGGCCAGCTCCCCGATCCCGAGCACCCTGGCTGCGACGGCGTAGACGGTAACACCGCCCAGCACTCCGACCACGACTTCGGCGAGCGGCGCGTCGAGCAGTGACGCCAGGCCGGCCACCACGGCGCCCATGACGGCGCTGGCGGTGAGCACCCGCAGCCAGGACCCGGCCACAGTGCCGCCGTCCACGCCGCCGGCCCGTCGGCGGAGGTGAACCAGGGCCACGGCGGTGCCGGCCGTGTAGGCCAGTGCGTAGGCGAGGGCCAAGCCCCGGACCCCGAGAGACGGGTACAGGGCCAGGGCCAAGGCGACGTTGATCCCGTTCTCCACCGAGTAGAGGAAGAAGACGCTGCGGGTGTCCTGCATGGCCTGGTAGGCGCGCATCAACAGCAGGTAGAGAG
>JALYHE010000038.1 GCA_030776705.1 Actinomycetota bacterium
GCGGTGGCCAGTGGCTGGCCCCCGAAGGTGCTGCCGTGGTCCCCGACGGCGAAGGCGTCGGCCACACCATCTCGGGCCCAGCAGGCGCCGATGGGCATGCCGTTGCCGAGGGCCTTGGCCATGGTGACCACGTCGGGCCGCACCCCGAAGTGGTGGAAGCCGAACCAGCGGCCGGTGCGGCCCAGCCCGGTCTGCACCTCGTCGACCATGAGGAGGGCGCCGGCGCGGTCGCAGACCCGCCGGGCGGCCCCGAAGTACTCCGGCGTGGCCGGGTGCACCCCGCCCTCGCCCAGTACCGGCTCGAGGAGCACGGCCGCCACCGAGTCGTCCACGGCGTCCTCGAGGGCGGCGGCATCGCACCAGGGCACGTGGCGGAACCCCTCGGGGAGGGGCCGGAAGGCCTCGTGCTTGGCCGGCTGGCCCGTGGCGTGCAGGGTGGCGAGCGTGCGGCCGTGGAACGACCCCTCGGTGCTGACGACGACGTACCGCCCGGGCCCGGCCCACTTGCGGGCCAGCTTGATGGCGCACTCGTTGGCCTCGGCCCCCGAGTTGCAGAAGAACACCTTGCCGCTCGGGCCCCCGATGAGCCGGTCGAGGGTGGCGGCCACCTCTGGCCCCACCGTGGTGGCGAAGTGGTTGGAGACGTGAACGAGGGTGCGGGCCTGGGTGGCCACCGCCTCGGCCACCACCGGGTGGCAGTGGCCCAGGGAGGTGACGGCCACACCGGAGAAGAAGTCCAGGTAGCGCCGCCCGGCCTGGTCCCACAGCCGGGTCCCATCGCCCCGCACGAAGGTCACCGGCTGGGGTGGGTAGGTGGGCATGAGGGCGGCCCGGCCCGTCATGGGTTCACCATGGTGCCCACCCCCTGGCGGGTGAAGACCTCCAGCAGAAGGGCGTGCGGGACCCTCCCGTCGAGGATGTGGGCGTGGCCCACGCCGCCCCGCACGGCCCGGGCGCAGGCGGCCACCTTGGGCACCATCCCCTGGGTGACGGCGCCGTCGGCGACCATGGCCTCCAGCTCGTCCACCGTGACCGTGCTCAGGAGCGACGTCGGGTCGGACAGGTCGGCCAGCAGGCCTTCCACGTCGGTGAGGAACACCAGCTTCTCGGCCTTCACGGCCTCGGCCACGGCGGCGGCGGCGGTGTCGGCGTTGATGTTGTACGCCTGCCCGCCCGGCCCCCGCCCGATGGTGGCCACCACGGGGATCAGCTCCTCGCTCAGGAGCCGCTCGACGATCGAGGCGTCGACGGTGGCCACATCGCCCACGAAGCCCAGCTCCGGGTCCGTGGCGGCGGTGGCCGTGATGAGGCCGGCGTCCTCCCCGGAGAGGCCCACGGCAAGGGGGCCGTGGGCGTTGACGGCCGAGACCAGGTCCCGGTTCACCTTGCCCACCAGCACCATGCGGGCGATGTCCAGGGTGTCGGCGTCGGTGACCCGCCGACCGTCGCGGAACTCGGGGACCTTGCCCAGGCGCTGCATGAGGGCGCCGATCTGGGGGCCGCCACCGTGCACCACCACGGGGCGCATGCCGACCGAGCGCATCAGCACCACGTCCTGGGCGAAGCCGGCCATGGACCTCTCGTCGCCGATGGCGTGGCCCCCGTACTTGACCACAACCACCTTGCCCCAGAAGCGGCGGATGTAGGGAAGCGACTCGGCCAGCACGGCCGCCTTCTCCTCCGGCGTCACCGGAACCTCAGGACGTCCTCATGTTCTCGTCCACGTAGCCGGGAGTGAGGTCACTGGTGAGGACCGAGCCCCGTCCCGGGCCCAGGCCCAGGTCGGCGGTGACGGCCACCTCCCGCTGGCCCAGGTGGGCCCTCACCCGAGCCGGGTCGTGGGAGGCGGCCACCCCGTCCCGGCACACCACCTCTCCCCCGTAGGCGACGCTGACCCGCTCGGGGTCGAAGCCCACGCCGGCCGAGCCCAGCTCGCTCACCACCCGGCCCCAGTAGGGGTCGGCGCCGAACAGCGAGCACTTCACCAGCTGGCTGTCGGCCACCTTGCGGGCCGCCACCCTCGCCTCCTCGTCTGACACCGCGCCCGTCACCGTGATCCGGGCCAGCTTGGTGGCGCCCTCGGCGTCGGCGACCATCTGCTCAGCCAGGTGCGAGCAGGCCCGGAGGACGAGGTCGGCGAAGGCGCCGCCGTCGACGGGCCCCTTCCGCCCGCTGGCCAGCAGCACGACGGTGTCGTTGGTGGACGTGCACCCGTCGACCGACACGGCGTTGAACGAGGCCTCGACCCCGGCCGCCAGGGCCCGGTGGAGGGCATCGGGCTGCACGTCGGCGTCGGTGGTGAGGACGGCCAGCATGGTGGCCAGGTGCGGGGACAGCATGGCCGCCCCCTTGGCCATGCCGCCGACCGTCACGCCCTCACCCGCGACGACGGTCAACTTGGGACCCGTGTCCGTGGTGAGGATGGCCTCGGCGGCGGCGTGCCCTCCGTCCGGGCTGAGCCCGGCCACGGCGGCGGGCAGGCCCTGGCAGAGCGGCTCCATGGGCAGCGGGATGCCGATGAGGCCGGTGGAGCACACCAGCACCTCCTCGGGTGCGCAGCCGAGGCCGGTGGCGGCCAGCGAGCACGTGCGCTCGGCGTCGGACCGGCCCTGGGCCCCGGTGGCGGCGTTGGCGTTGCCGCTGTTCAGCACCACGGCGGCGGCCCGGCCCCCGCTGCGGCGCAGGTGGGACC
>JALYHE010000039.1 GCA_030776705.1 Actinomycetota bacterium
GGGCCGGGGACGGTCGCCGTCGTCGGCAACACGGGGCCGCCCCTCCGGCGCCTCGCCGCCGGGTGCACCGGTCGTGGGTTCGGACATGGGAGGTGTCCCTTCTGATGACGCACGCATGGTGGCGTGCGGGGCGCTCGTCGCCTCTGGCGGGAGCGCCTCCCGCCGGGCGCCGCCGCGCTCTCTCCGCTGGTCTTGCCTCCTCCGGCGCCCCCGGGCGCGCACGGCGACCGCGGGGGCTCTGCCCCTTCCGGCGAGGCCTGTCCGTCAGGGCCCCGTTCCGTGGCCGCCAAGAGGTCATGGGCGCGCGCATTGTACCCGCCATGGCCCGACCGACCCCGGACGGCGGTCCGCCGAGGCGTACTAGGTGAACCGGCGCATGTGCACGCTCATGACCAGCC
Organism: Actinomycetota bacterium; assembly: GCA_030776705.1. GTDB lineage: Bacteria > Actinomycetota > Acidimicrobiia > Acidimicrobiales > JALYHE01. Next base: position 399 of record JALYHE010000039.1, read on the forward strand.
CGATGGCGGCGAAGGCGGCGACGGTTGACGAGCCGCCATAGCTCATGAACGGGAGCGGGATGCCGGTTATGGGCATGATGCCCATGGTCATGCCCACGTTCTCGAAGATCTGGAATCCGAGCATGGCCAGCACGCCCACGCACACCAGCGTCCCCGAGAGGTCCTTGGCCAGGGCCGCCGCTCGCCACGTCCGCCACACCACGATGGCGAAGAGCACCAGCAGCAGCGCCGAGCCCAGCAGCCCGAGCTCCTCCCCCACCACCGTGAAGATGAAGTCGGTGTGCTGCTCGGGGACGTAGGCCAACTTGGTCTGGGTTCCCTTGAACAGGCCCTTGCCCGTCAGGGCCCCGTTGGCGATGGCGATGGTGGACTGCTTGACGCTGTAGCCGGAGCGCAGCGTGTCCGACTCGGGGTCGATGAACGCTCCCAGGCGGTCCCGCTGGTAGTCCTTGACCACGCCGAGCTGGAACACCAGCACCACGGCCAGCACACCGGCCATGACCAGGGCGGCCATGTGCCTGGGCCGGGCCCCGGCCACCAGGAGCGTCCCCATCAGGATGGCGGCGAACACCAGGTTGGTCCCCAGGTCGGGCTGGAGCTGGATCAACACCATGGGTACCGCGGCCAGGGCCAGCACGGTGACCACCCGCTGCCCGTCGAGCTCGCCACGGTGAGCGGCCATGTAGGCGCTCAGGCACACGATGAGGGCCACCTTGGCCAGCTCGGAGGGCTGGAGCTGCACCGGCCCGAGCTGGAACCAGGCCTGAGCGCCCCTCCGGTTGGATCCCAGGGGTGACACCACCAGCAGCAGCGTCAGCACGGTGAGTAGGTAGATGGGCGGGGCGAAGTCCCGGAAGACCCGGTAGTCGGTGGTCGCCACCAGCACCATGACGCCGATGCCGAGGGCGGTGAAGAGGGCTTGGCGCTCGACGAAGTAGGTGCCACCCAAGGCGGGGCGGTGCTGGGTGGCGCTGTAGACCATCAACAGGCCAAGGGTGGCGATGGCCAGTACGGACAGCAGGAGGATGAGGTCGACGTGGCGCCACGGGGACGCCGGGTTACGGCGGCGAGGCTGCACCAGTACTAGTCCACCGCCCCGGCAGGTCGGACCGGCTCGGGAGGCCTGCCCGCCAGCCCCTCGAACACCCGCCGGGCCACGGGAGCGGCCGCGGCCCCGCCGAACCCCGACTCCTCCATGATCACGCTCAGCGCGTACTGAGGCGCGTGGGCCGGGGCGAAGGCGGCGAAGACGGCCGTGTCGTTCTTGCCCACGACCTGTGCCGTGCCTGTCTTGCCGGCCACGGGCAACACGTCCAGGGGGAAGCCGGCGAAGGCCCCGGCGGCGGTCCCCTGGGGATCGGCCACGGCCCCGGAGAGGCCCTCGACGATGGGGCCCCTGAGGGCGGGGGGCAGGGGCACGTGGCGGACTGGGCTGGGCCGCACCTCCCTCACCGTCTCGCCCCCCGGCGTGATCACGCGGGCCGCCACCCGCGGCTTGAACACCGTCCCTCCGTTGGCGAAGGTGGCGTAGGCGTTGGCCAGCTGCAGCGGGGTCACCACCGTCTCGCCCTGCCCGATGGCCAGGTTGACGTTGTCACCGGCGTACCACCGGCCGTTGGGAAAGGCCCTGGGGTTGGTCTCGTTCAGCTTCTTGCGCACGGCAGGGTCGAGGATGCGGCCCCGCTGCTCCCCTGTCAGGGCGATGCCGGTGGGCTCGCCTATGCCCAGCTGACGAGCCGTGTTCTGGATGGCCTGGGCGTTGGGCCCGCCCCGGAACCAGAAGTTGGCCCCCAGCGTGTAGAAGAAGACGTCGCTGGAGACGGTGAGGGCCCGGGACAGGTTCACCCTCCCATAGGCGGCCCCGCCCGCGTTCCGGAAGGTGCAGGTCTGGCCCCGGCAGGCCTGCAAGCGGAAGACGCCCTCGTCGAGGAAGGTCGTGCCGGGCTGGATCATCCCGGTCTGCAGGGCGGCGAGGGCGGTGACCAGCTTGAACGTCGACCCCGGGGCGTACTCGCCCTGGATGGCCCGGTTGTTGAGGGGGAAGCGGCTGGTCGGCGCCTGGAGGGCCTGGAACAGGTCGGGGCGCACGCCGTTGACGAACGCTGCCGGGTCATAGGGCGGGTTGGACGCCATGGCCACCACCGAGCCGTCCCTCGGGTCGAGCACGACCACCGACCCGCCGGTGGCGGCCAGTGGCCCCACGCTCCCCCGGGGGTTGCGGCCCCGGGCCGTGGCCAGGCCCTGCTCCAGGGAGTCCTCGGCCAGCCGCTGGGTGTCCAGGTCCACGGTGAGCTGCACGTCGTTGCCGGGGACGGGAGGAGTGGTGCCCAGGGTGCGCACCACCCGTCCCCGGGAATCAACTTCCAGGCGGGTGTGGCCGGGGCGTCCGCGCAGGTCGTCCTCGTAGGTCTGCTCCACGCCCGCCTTCCCCACCTCGTCGCCCAGGCGGTAGCCCTTGTCCTTGCGGTTCTCCAGCTCGCGGTCGTTGATCTCGCCCACGTACCCCACGAGGTGAGCAGCCAGCGCCCCGTACGGGTAGGCCCTCTCCGAGGTAGCGGCGACGTCGACGCCCGGGAAGTCCTGGGCGTGCTCCCGCAGGTACACCACCAAGTCCTCACCCACCCCTTCGGCCACGGGGACGGGCCGGTACCGGCTGAAGCGGGGGTCCTCGACACGCTTGACGAGCTCGGCACGGGGGATGCCGAGCACGGCCGCCAGCCGGGTGAGCACTTCGGGGTCCTTGGCCTCGAGGGGGTGGACGCGGACGGCCTGAGAGACCCGGTTGTCCACTATGGGGCGTCCCCTGCGGTCGAGGATGCGGCCCCGCGGCGCAGGCTCGAAGACGTCGCGGACCTGGTTCTGGGCGGCCAGGGCCTGGAACTCCTCGGCGTCCATGACCTGCAGGTACCAGAGCCGGGTGAAGACCGTGGCGAAGAGCGAGATGCCGATCACGCCGACGATGGCCATGCGCAGCCGGGAGGTGTCCGGGACCACGGTCCTCAGCGGGCGTACGAGCGGTCGGCTCCGACCGCCATGGCCCACGACATGGCCCTCACCGCCAGCGGGGCCAGGAGGGCGTTGACGGCGCCCACCAGGCCGGCGGCCACCAGCATCGCAGGACGCACGAAGTGGGCCTGGCCCATTAGGGCCCCCAGCAGGGCGTACAGGCAGATGCCGGCGGCGCTGGCGACGAAGGCGGTGGTCGGCGCCATCCACCAAGCCGAGCGGATGACGCTCGAGTAGACGAACCCCACGCCAAAGGCGACCAGGCTGAAGGTGAGGGCCGACAGGCCGAGCGGCGTCCGCACCAAGACGTCGCTGAGCAGGCCGGCCGAGAAGCCGATCACGGCTCCTCGCTCGGGGCCGCCCACGATGGCGGCGGCCACCGCCACCAGGAGCATCACGTGGGGCTGGACGTCGCCCAGCCGGACGGTGGCGAAGAACGACTGATGGAGGACCACGGCGGCCACGAGCAGCACCGCGACCTTCAGCCGGTGACCGCTCACGGCACCGGACTCCACTGCAGGACCTTGACCAGGTCCAGCCGTCGAAGGTCGACGATGGGCTCCACGGCGACGTCTTGTTGCATGGCCCCGGGCACCGCCTTCGCCGTCTTCACCCTCCCCACCGGGATGCCCGGCGGGAACATGCTCAGCTTCAGGCCGCTGGTGACGACGGGCTCGCCGGGGGGCACCCTGGCGCCAGGGTCCACGTTGTCGACCCGCAGGAGCGACCTCGGGCCACGGCCGGCCGTCACGCCGACCTCTCCGGAAGTTGCGAAGCGCACACCCACGCTCGACGCCGGGTCGGAGATGAGCATCACCGTCGCCCGGCTCTGGGACACGTCCACGACCCGACCGGCCAGCCCCGCCCCGGTTACCACGGGCATTCCGGCCGCCACCCCGGCGTCGCGCCCCCGGTTGATCTCCACCGTCAGGTCGAAGTTGGACGGGGAGGCCACCACCACCCGCGCCGCCACCGCCGGGACGTCCCGGGCGAAGCCCAGTTGCTGCTGGTCGAGCAGGGCCTGCCGCTCCCGTTCGGCGTCGGTCGCCCGGGCCAGGTCGGCATCCCGCTGGGCCAGCTGCTCACGGAGGCGGGCGTTGGCCTCCTCGAGCCGGCCGTAGTTGAGGATCCCCTGGAAGAAGTCGCCCACGGGGCGCACGGCCGAGTCGACGGCGTCGGAAACCGGAGCCAGCGCGTCCTGGGCGCCGTCGCGCACCGTGTCCATGACACCGAGGCCGCCGCTGCGCTCGTCCAGGGTGAGCAGGGTCACCGACGTGAGGACGAGGAGCAGGAGGACGAACCGAGGTCGGGCGGAGCGCCGGTAAACAGCCACGGGGGCTGCCTCGCTATCGGTCGCTCGAGGAGGTCAGGACCTGCTTCAGGGCGTCGAACTCCTCGAGGCACTGGCCGCTGCCGATGGCGACGGAGTGCAACGGGTTCTTGGTGAGGACGATGGGCATGCCGGTCTCGGCCGAGATCCGGGCGTCGAGCCCGTGGAGCATGGCCCCGCCGCCCGTGATCACGATGCCCTGCTCCATGATGTCGGCAGCCAGCTCCGGCGGAGTCTTGTCGAGGGTGACCTTCACGGCGTCGACGATGGCCGACACCGGCTCCTCGAGGGCGTCCCGGATCTCCTCGGTGGTGGTCAGGATGGTCTTGGGAAGGCCGGTGATGAGGTCACGGCCCCGGATCTCGGCGTGCAGCTCCTCCTGCAGGGGGAAGGCCGACCCCAGGGCGATCTTGATCTCCTCGGCCGTGCGGTCGCCCAGGGCCAGGCTGTACTCCTTCTTGATGTACTGGATGATCGCCTCGTCCAGCTCGTCCCCGCCGATGCGGATGGACTGGCTGGTCACGATGCCGCCCAGGGAGATGACCGCCACCTCGGTTGTCCCCCCGCCCACGTCGACGACCATGTTGCCCGTGGCCTCGTGCACCGGGAGACCGGCCCCGATGGCGGCTGCCATGGGCTCCTCGATGATGTAGGCCGGCTTCCTGGCACCGGCGAACTCGGCCGCCTCCTGGACGGCCCGCTGCTCCACGCCGGTGACGCCGGAGGGGACACAGATGACCATGCGAGGCTTGGCGAAGCGGCGCTGATGGATCCGCTGGATGAAGTAGCGCAGCATCTTCTCGCAGATCTCGAAGTTGGCGATCACGCCGTCCTTGAGCGGCCGGATGGCCTGGATGTGGCTCGGGGTCCGCCCGATCATCCGCTTGGCCTCCGAGCCCACCGACAGAGGACGCCCGTCCCGCACGTCGACGGCGACGACGGAGGGCTCGTTGAGCACGATGCCGCGTCCCCTCACGTACACGAGGGTGTTCGCCGTCCCCAGGTCGACGGCCATGTCCCGGCCTAGCACCGAGGCGAAGAATCTGTCCGACACGCGACGTCCCCCCGGTCGCTGGAGATCGGGTGCCAAGGCTACGAGCCCCAGGGGCGCCGCGCCAGCCCTGGTCAGGGCGGTCACAGGTCCGGGAAGAACAGGGCGATCTCCCGGGCGGCCGACTCGGCGCTGTCCGAGCCGTGCACGAGGTTCTCGGTGGTGTCGAGGCCGAGGTCTCCCCGGATGGTCCCCGGCGACGCCTGGCGGGGGTCGGTGGAGCCGATCAGCGTGCGCACCGCCCGCCAGGTGTCCCCCGGTCCCTCGACCACCAGGACCACCGAAGAGGAGCGGGTGAGGAAGTCCACGAGCCTGTTGAAGTAGGGCTTGTCCCGGTGCTCCTCGTAGAGGAGACCGGCCGTCTCCTCGCCGATCCGGCGCACGACGGCGGCCACCAGGGCCAGCCCCTTGTGCTCGAGCCGGCCGACGATCTCGCCCACCAGGCCCCGCTCGACGGCGTCCGGCTTGCAGATCACAAGGGTGCGGTCCACGGCCGGACGACGCTAGTACAGGCCCTCGCCGCTACTGCACGAGGGCTCCCCGCGCCGTGCCCACCACGTAGAGCGAGCCCGTGACGAGGACGAGGTCGTCGGCGCCGGCCATGCCGGTGGCCACGCCCACCGCCTCGGGCACCGTGCCGGCCGTCACGGCCGGAAGGCCCATGGCCACGGCCGCCTCGGCCACCTCTGCCGCGGCCACGGCCCGGGGCGACGGCGGGGAGCAGGCGACCACGGCGTTGACGTCGGTCGGCGCGAGGGCCCGGAGCATCTCGGCGGGGTCCCTGCCGCTCAGCATCCCCACCACCAGGATCCGCCTGCGCACCGCCCCGAACTCCTCGGCCAACGTGGCTGCCGCGGCCTGGGCCCCGGCCGGGTTGTGGGCCCCGTCGAGGATCACCAGAGGGCGACGGGAGACGACCTCCATGCGACCCGGTATCCGCACTCGGGCGAAGCCCTCCTCCACCACCTCCTCGGACAGTGCCTGCCCGAAGAAGGCCTCGGCCGCAGCCAGCGCCACCGCCGCATTGTCCGCCTGGTGGGCGCCGTGCACGGGCAGGTACACGTCTCGGTAGCGGGCCCTGGGAGTGCGCAGGTCCGCGAGCCGGCCGCCGTGGGCGGTGCGGCTGCGCTCACAGGCGAAGTCGGGGCCCCGCTCCCACACCTCGGCCGGCCCGGGCCGGCGGAACACGGCGCCCAGCTCCTCGTCGTCCTCGCCCAGCACCAGGCTGCTCCCTGCCTTGACGATGCCCGCCTTCTCCCAGGCGATGTCGGCCAGGGTGGGGCCCAGGATCTCGGCGTGGTCGAGGCTCACGTTGGTCACCACGGCGACGGTGGCGTCGGCCACGTTGGTGGCGTCCCACCGCCCCCCGAGGCCCACCTCCACCACGGCGGCGTCCACGGCCACGTCCCCGAACCAGCGGAAGGCGGCGGCGGTGAGGATCTCGAAGCGGGTCGGCGCCTCGTCCATGAGGCCCTCGAGGCGGATGACCCCCTCGAGCACCTCGGCCAGCGCACCGTCGGAGATGGGCTCGTCGTTCCACGTCAGCCGCTCGTTCACGCCCTGCAGGTCGGGGCTGGTGTAGGTGCCGACCGAGAGCCCGTGCGACACCAGGAGGGAGGTGATCATCCGAGCCGTCGAGCCCTTGCCGTTGGTCCCGGTCAGGTGGATGACCGGGAAGGCCCGCTCCGGGTTCCCCATGAGGTCGACCAGTCGCCGGGCCCGGCTGAGGGTGGGTGGGGGTACGTCCCCGGAGAGGATGGCCTCGAGGTTGACGTGGGCGTCGAGGGCGGCCACGGCCTCGGCGTACGACCAGCCCACCCCCGCTGCCAAGTCGCCCAAGGTGAGCCGGGAAGGAACTCGAGGTGTGGCTCAGGCCACCTCTATGAGCACCGAGGCCTGGTCGCGCAGGTCGGTACCCACCTTGGCCGCCTTCTCGCGCGCCACCTCGGCCAGGTCGGTGGCCTTCTCCCGGGTCACCTTGGTCGCCTGCTCCACCCGGGGGCGCGCCACCTCGGCCAGGTCGGTGGCCTTCTCCCGGGTCACCTTGGCCGCCTGCTCCACCCGGGGGCGGGCCACCTCGGCCAGGTCGGTGGCCTTACGCCGGGTGAGCCTGGCCGCTCGGGTGACACGGGGACGGGCGGCGCCCACCGCCTGCTCCAGAGCCGGCGTGGCGGCGCTGCGCACCGCTTCGGTGATGGCCCCGGCCTTGGCCGCCAGCACCGCCGCCTTCCTGGCCCGCTTGCGGGCCTTGCGGCTGGCGCGGACACCGAGGATGAAGCCGATCAGGCCACCTGCCGCCCCCGCGCAGGCACCGGCCTTGGCGGCCCGGGCCGCCACCTGGTCGATGGTCTCGTCACGGCTGTAGCCCTGGTAGGCGGCGTACCCGGCACCGGCCAGGCCGCCGAGCAGGGCGTACTTGATGGTCTTGGTCATGACCGCAACCTAGTCCCGTTCATGTCGCGAGGTCGTCCCCCCTGCTGGCACGACTTCGCGACATGACGCCAGAGTGGCGCTCAGGAGGCGGCGCGCCGGGGCCGGGACTCCTTGGCGTCCTCGCTGCGGGGGAGGAGGGTGGGGTTCACCTTGTCCAGCACGACCGAGCGATCGATGACGCACTTGCCGATGTCGGTCCGGCTCGGCAGGTCGTACATGACCTCGAGGAGGACCTCCTCCAGGATGGCCCGGAGCCCCCGGGCCCCGGTGCCCCGGAGCAGAGCCTGCTCGGAGACGGCCTCCAGGGCGTCGTCGGCGAGCTCCAGCTCCACGTTGTCGAGGTCGAACACCTTTCGGTACTGCTTTATCAGGGCGTTCTTGGGCTCGACCAGGATGCGCACGAGCGCCCCCTTGTCGAGGCCGGAGACGGCGCCGATCACCGGGAGCCGGCCCACGAACTCCGGGATGAGGCCGAACCTGAGCAGGTCCTCGGGGAGCACCTGGCTCAACAGCTCGCCCTCGTCCCGCTCCCCGCTGCGGTGAATCTCGGCGCCGAAGCCCATCCCCTTGCGACCGATGCGGCTCTCGATGATCTTGTCGAGGCCGGCGAAGGCGCCACCGCAGATGAACAGGATGTTGGTGGTGTCGATCTGGATGAACTCCTGGTGCGGGTGCTTCCTCCCGCCCTGGGGCGGCACCGAGGCGGTTGTGCCCTCCAGGATCTTGAGCAGGGCCTGCTGCACCCCCTCCCCGGAGACGTCACGGGTGATGGACGGGTTCTCCGACTTGCGAGCGATCTTGTCGATCTCGTCGATGTAGATGATGCCCGTCTCGGCCTTCTTGACGTCGTAGTCGGCCGCCTGGATGAGCTTGAGCAGGATGTTCTCGACGTCCTCGCCCACGTAGCCGGCCTCGGTGAGGGCCGTGGCGTCGGCGATGGCGAAGGGGACGTTCAGCATGCGGGCGAGCGTCTGGGCCAGCAGGGTCTTGCCGCAGCCCGTGGGGCCGAGGAGGAGGATGTTGGACTTGGCCAGCTCCACCTCGCTGTCGTGGTAGGCGTCCGACTGGACCCGCTTGTAGTGGTTGTACACGGCGACGGAGAGGATCTTCTTGGCTCGCTCCTGGCCGATCACGTAGTCGTTGAGGAAGGAGAAGATCTCCTGGGGCTTGGGGAGCTCGTCGAACCGCACCTCCGAGGACTCGGCCAGCTCCTCCTCGATGATGTCGTTGCACAGGTCGATGCACTCGTCGCAGATGTAGACGCCGGGCCCGGCGATGAGCTTCTTGACCTGCTTCTGCGACTTGCCGCAGAAGCTGCACTTGACGAGCTCGCCCCCGTCTCCGAACTTCGCCACCAGCTCTTCCCCCTGTTTTCCTGAACGCTCAGGCCACGCCGGCTGCCTGCGGGACCTCCACCAGCTCCCGCGTGGACAGCACCTCGTCAATGATGCCGTACTCGAGGGCCTCCTCGGCGCTCATGATGAAGTCCCGGTCGGTGTCGTGCTTGATCCGCTCGATCTCCTGTCCGGTGTCATGGGCCAGCACCTGGTTGAGAAGGTCCCGCATGCGCATGATCTCCTTGGCCTGGATCTCGATGTCGGCCGCCTGCCCGGCCGCCCCGCCGTAGGGCTGGTGGATCAGGATCCGGGCGTGGGGAAGGGCGTAGCGCTTTCCCCTGGTCCCCCCGGCCAACAGCACC
>JALYHE010000040.1 GCA_030776705.1 Actinomycetota bacterium
ACAGCGGCGTGGACGGCGTCTACTCCGCCGATCCCAACGTCGACCCCTCCGCCACCCGGTTCGACGAGATCACCTTCAAGGAGGTGATCGAGCGGGACCTGCGGGTGATGGACATGACCGCCATCACCTTCTGCCAGGACCACGCCCTCCCCATCCTGGTATTCGACGCGGTGACGTCGGGGAACGTCCATCGTGCCCTTTGCGGCGAGCCGATCGGTACGCTGGTGCGGTGACCGACGACGACTCGCTGATCGGTGCGGTCCTCGAGCTCGCCGGCCAGAAGATGGTCAAGGCCGTCGGCCACGCCCGGTCCGAGTTCGCCACGGTTCGTACCGGCAGGGCTTCACCGGCCCTCGTGGAGAAGCTGCGGGTCGACTACTACGGCAGCGAGGTCCCGCTCCAGCAGCTGGCCGGCTTCAACGTTCCCGAGGCCCGACTGTTGGTGGTCGTGCCATACGACAAGAGCGCCATCAAGGGGATCGAGAGAGCCATCCGCAACTCCGACCTCGGAATCAACCCGGCCAACGACGGCCAGGTGATCCGACTGGCCTTCCCGCCCCTGACCGAGGAGCGCCGCAAGGAGCTCGTGAGGCTGGTGAAGCACAAGGCCGAGGAGGCCCGCGTGGCGGTGCGCAACGTTCGAAGATCGGCCCGCCACGAGCTCGAGGCCCTCGAGAAGGACGGTGACATCTCCATGGACGAGCTCGAGCGGGCGGAGAAGGAGCTGGACAGCGTGGCCCACGACAACGTGGCCGAGATAGACCGACTGCTGCACCAGAAGGAGCAGGAGCTGCTGGAGGTGTGACAAGGAAGGGTCCGACATGGACGAGTACGACGACGAGGACGTAGAAGAGGAGAGGCCCGACCGTCCCCGGGGAGAGGGCGTGCGGATCATCGGTGCCGAGGAGGCGGCCCGGGCGCTGGAGCAGGGTCAGGCGGCCGGGCGCCGTCCCAGCGACGCACCCCGCTTCGGTGACGTCCCCCGCCGGCCCGCCGGGCCCCGGCCAGCACAGCGCTTCCCACTACCGGAGTCCGTCGACCCGGCCCACATGGAACGGCCCGCCCTCGCCGACCAGCGGGGGCAGCCGCCTCCCCCACGGCCCGAGCCGGAGCCCGGCGTGCGGGCCGGGCCCTCGCCGCCCACCGGCGTGGAACTGCCCCACTGGACCGAGCCCCCCACCGGCGAGGTGCCGAAGATCTTGGAGAGCGAGGAGCCGGTCGAGGACCAGGGAGCATGGTCGCGCTACGCCGGTCGGGGACCCCGCTGGCGTGACAGCCAGTCCGACTGGGCCGAGTCCGACTTCGAGGGCCTGTCCCTGGAGGACACCGAGGCCCGAATCGGGGCACTCGACACGAGCCGCACCGAGCACTCCGACCTCTTCTCTTTCGACGAGCCGGTACGTGAGCCGCCGCCCCCGCCACAGCCCCGGCAACAGCCTGCCCCCGAGCGAAGGACCACCACCTCCATCAGGACCCGCCAGCCGGCCCAGCCGACGTCACCGGCGGATCAGCAAGAAGGCGGCCGCGACACCAAGGTGGCGGTCGGCGTGGGCGGCGGGCTGCTGCTGGTGGCCCTGGTGCTGTTCAAGGCCGGCCCACCCTTCGCGCTGGCGCTGGCCACCGTGGTGGTGACGCTGGCGGCCGCCGAGGTCTACGACGTGGCCCGCCGGGCGGGCTACCGGCCGGCAACGCTGCTGGGCCTGGTGGCCACCGTCTCGGTGATGATCGCCACCTACGCCAAGGGCGAGATGGCTATCCCACTCGTGCTCGGCATCACCACGATCTTCACCTTCTGCTGGTACCTGTTCGGCGTTGTGCAGGCCCGGGCCACCGTCAACGTGGCGGTGACGCTCTTCGGCTTCTTGTGGGTGGGTGTGCTGGGCTCCTTCGCGGCTCTGCTGCTCACCTTCCCGAACCGCGAGGGCGTCGCCTTCCTGCTCGGCGCGGTCATCGCCACCGTGGCCAACGACGTCGGCGCCTACTTCGTCGGCAGTCAGATGGGCAGCCGCCCGCTCATGGAGCACATAAGCCCCAACAAGACGGTGGAAGGCGTGCTGGGCGGTGGCCTGACGGCGGTGCTGGTGACCGCGCTGGTGCTCGGAGCGGCCCCGGGGATGGAGCCGTGGAACGCCAGGCAGGCGGCCCTCCTCGGGCTCGTGGTCTGGGTGGTGGGCACCCTGGGAGACCTGTGTGAGTCCATGGTGAAGCGAGACCTCGGCATCAAGGACATGGGCACGCTCTTGCCCGGCCACGGCGGAATCATGGATCGCTTCGACGCCATGCTCTTCGCCCTGCCGGCCACCTATTACCTCGTCAAGCTGCTGAACCTGGGCTGAGCCCGGCCCCGTCCTCCGCCATGCCAACGGTCGCCCTCGTCGGCTCCACCGGCTCGATCGGCACCCAGGCCGTCGACGTGGTGCGGTCCGAGCCCCGCCGCTACGACGTGGTCGCCCTGGGCGCCCGCCGTTCCGTCGAGGGCCTGGTGGCTCAGGCGAGGGAGCTGCGTCCGGAGGTGGTGGCCATTGCCGACGAGTCGCTGGCGCCCCAGCTCCGGTCGCGGCTAGAGCCCGGAATCGAGGTCCGCTCCGGGCCCGAGGCGCTGGCCTCCATCGCCACCGAGGCAGACGTGGTGGTCAACGGGGTAGTCGGCTTCGCTGGCCTCGACGTCACGCTGGCGGCGCTGGCGGCGGGCCGCCGCCTGGCCCTGGCCAACAAGGAGTCCCTCATAGCCGGCGGCCCCGTGGTCCAGGAGGTGCGGGGCACGCCCGGCGCCGAGATCGTGCCCGTCGACTCCGAGCACTGCGCCATCCACCAGTGCCTCCGGGCCGGATCCGGGCTGGCCGACGTGCGCCGGATCGTGCTCACGGCCAGCGGGGGACCGTTCCGGGGCAGCACCAGCGAGGAGCTGCGGTCAGTGAGCGTCGACGACGCCCTCAGTCATCCCACCTGGAACATGGGCCCGAAGATCACGGTGGACTCGTCGACGCTGATGAACAAGGGCCTGGAGGTCATCGAGGCCCACGAGCTGTTCGGCGTGGGCTACGACCGGATAGAGGTGGTCATCCATCCCCAGTCGGTGGTGCACTCGATGGTCGAGTTCCGCGACGGCGCCACCATGGCCCAGCTCTCCGTGCCGGACATGCGCCTCCCCATCGCCTACGCCCTGGCCCATCCCGAGCGGGCGGCCACGCCGTTCGGGGCCATGGACTGGGCCCGGCTGACCAGGCTGGATTTCGAGCGCCCCGACCTGGGTACCTTCAGGTGCCTGGGGCTGGCCTACGAGGCGGGCCGCCAGGGCGAGACCGCTCCGGCCACGCTCAACGCCGCCAACGAGGTGGCGGCCGAGGCGTTCCTGGAGGGCGCCATCGCCTGGCTGCAGATACCGGCCATCATCGAGGAGTGCCTGAGCGCCTGGGACGGAGCCCGGGCCGACAGCGTCGAAGCGGTGCTGGAGGCCGATCGCCAGGCCCGGGAACGAGCCCGGCGGGCGGTGGAGACGAGGAAGAGAGCGGCGTGACCGACACCGAGACCGAGGCCCCTCCGAGCGAGGAGGGCCGGCCCGAGCCCACCCCCCAGGAGCAGCGGGCGGCCGTCGTCCGCCTGCTGGCCGTGCTGGCCGCCGGTGCCGCGGTGGCCGTGGCCACGGGCGTGGTCCGTACCGTGCTGGTGATCCTGGCCCTGGTGGCCATGGTCATGGTCCACGAGCTGGGCCACTTCCTCACCGCCAAGTGGGCGGGGATGAAGGTGACCGAGTTCTTCCTCGGCTTCGGGCCCCGCCTGTGGTCCGTCCGCAAGGGCGAGACCGAGTACGGCGTCAAGGCCATCCCCGCCGGGGGCTACGTGAAGATCCCGGGCATGACGAACCTCGAGAAGGTGGACCCCGCCGACGAGCCCCGCACCTACCGCCAGCAGCCGTACTGGCGCCGCATGTCGGTGGCCGTGGCGGGCACCGCCACCCACTTCGTGATGGCCTTCCTGCTCCTCTACGTCCTCCTGACCGTGGTCGGTGTGGAGAAGGAGATGCCTAGGGTGGGCGCCCTGTCGGAGCTCGAGACCGGGCCCAGCCCGGCCCAGCAGGCGGGCTTCCAGGTCGGCGACCGGCTGGTGTCCTACGACGGCGTGCCCTTCGAGAGCTTCGACGCCATGGCCGAGCACATACGCCGGCGGCCGGGCCAGCCCATCGAGTTCGTGGTGGAGCGCGACGGCCGGCGACTCACCCTCACGGCGATCCCGGCGGACCGCAGCACGGTGGCGGTCAAGGGGGAGGAGGGCGAGCCCAAGCCCTCCCGGCCCACGGGATTCGTCGGCATCAGCCGCAGCATCGGGGTGGTGAAGACGGGACCGGTGGCAGCCATCGGCGAGTCCGCCGGGGACCTGGGGCGGGCCACCGTCGTGACCCTAAGGGCCCTCGGTGACGTGTTCTCCCCTTCGGGCGCGTCTTCGTACGGGCGCCAGCTGGTGGACAAGGAACCCGGTCCGCCCGAGGGCACCGAGCCCCGGTTCCTGTCGCCGCTGGGGTTCGGACGGCTGGCGTCACAGGCCGCCGACGCCGGGTGGCGGGAGGTCCTCACCCTTCTCCTCCTCATCAACGTCTTCGTCGGCATCTTCAACATGGTGCCGCTGCTGCCCTTCGACGGCGGGCACGTGGCCATAGCCACCTACGAGCGGCTGCGCTCCCGAGGAGGCCGCCGCCACCACGCCGACGTCACGAAGGCCGTGCCCGTCTTCTACGCCGTGGTGGCGCTGTTGGTCTTCATCGCCGTGTCCTCGCTGTACCTCGACGCCGTCCGTCCCCTCCCCAACCCGTTCCAATAGCTGTCCCCGGTGGGCGTGAGCGGAGAGAGGCCGACGAGCCAGCCGCCTTAAGGCGGCGGCTGACCTCGGTGGCCGTGAGCGTGATGCTGGCGGGTTGTGGTGGTGGCGAGGCAGGTGGCGTGGACGAGCTCAGGGCCGAGGCCGACGCCCGCTGCGGGCGGGCGCTGCGGGAGATCCCGTTACCGGAGACAGTCGCCGACGACAGCGGAGTGGTGCTGCGCCAGAAGTACCAGCAGCAGGCGGACCTCTACCGGCGCCTGGCGACCGACCTCCAGGACCTGGAGCCGCCCCGCAGGGTCCATGCCGACTTCGAGGGTTACCGGGCCAAGACGGCCGAGCAGGCCGAGAACCGAATTGCGATCACCGACGCCCAGCGGGCCAACGACATCGCCCGGTTCCGCTCCCTGCGGCAGCAGTTCAGGAGGATCGGCCAGGCCAAGGCCCGCCTCCGGGCCGAGCTCGGCCTCAGGGTGTGCCCGTAGTGCTCCGCGGCGGAGCACCAGCGAAGGCTCAAGTCCCCTCCGTACGCGCCCCCGGTAGCCTGGGTGGGCGGCCATGACCCTCCCTCTGCGCAGGAAGACCCGCCAGATACGCGTGGGCAGCGTGCCCGTCGGAGGGGACGCGCCCGTCAGCGTGCAGTCCATGACGGTCACCAAGACCGCGGACGTGGAGGGCACTCTGGCCCAGATCTACGCCCTGGCGGGCGCCGGCGCCGACATCGTGCGCTGCACCTGCAACCGCGGGGAGGCGGCCGAGGGGCTGGCCCGAATCGTGCCCCGGTCCCCGGTGCCCATCGTGGCCGACGTCCACAACGACCACCGCATGGCGCTGGCCGCCCTCGAAGCCGGGGTGCACTGCCTGCGGCTGAACCCCGGCAACATCCGCAACGCCGACCAGATCAGGCTGATCGCGTCGGAGGCCCGGGACCGTGGCGTGCCGATACGCATAGGGGTCAACGCCGGCTCCCTCGACCCCAAGCTCTACGAGAAGCACGGCGGCCGGGCCACCCCCGAGGCCCTGGTCGAGTCGGCCCTCATCGAGCTGGCCTACTTCGCCGAGGTGGGCTTCGACGACGTCAAGATCTCGGTCAAGGCGTCGAGCGTGCCGCTCATGATCGACTCCTACCGGTTGCTGGCCGACACCGTCGACCACCCGCTCCACCTGGGTGTCACCGAGGCCGGGCCGCCCCCGGCGGGTCTGATCAAGGCCACCGCAGGCATCGCCACGCTGCTGGCCGAGGGCATCGGCGACACCATCCGGTACTCGCTGACCGCCGACCCGGTGGAGGAGGCCAGGGCCGGCCGCCAGCTCCTCGAGGCCATGGGCCTTCGGGAGCGCAAGGGTCTCGACCTCATCGCCTGCCCGTCGTGCGGCCGGGCCGAGATCGACGTGATCCAGGTAGCCAAGGACGCCCAGGCCGCGCTAGAGGCGGAGCAGCTGCCGCTCCAGGTGGCGGTCATGGGCTGCGTGGTGAACGGGCCCGGCGAGGCTCGGGAGGCCGACCTCGGGATAGCCGCCGGGCGCCGGCGCGGGCACCTGTTCGTCAAGGGCAAGGTCGTGCGGGTCGTCCCCGAGGACGAGATGGTCCAGGCCCTGCTGGACGAGGCCCGGCTCATGGTCGAGCAGGGCGTCGAGGCCAGGCTGGCGGCGGCCGACGACTCGGCCGCGGCCGAGGCCGACAGGGACCGAGCCGAGCTTCTCGTGGCCCAGGGCAGCGACGCCAACGCCAGCGAGCAGCGCGTCGACCTCGTCCGCAAGGTGAGCGGGCAAGGCGCTTCCTGAGCAGCTTGACCCGCGTTCATGTCGCGAAGACCGGCCACCTGGGAGTAGGTCTTCGCGACACGAAGCGGGGTGGGCTGCCGGGCGAGGCCATCCGGTGAGCGAGGCCCCCGGAGCCAGGAGCGCCGGAAGGCGGCCCCCGGCGTGGGACTCCGCCAGCGAGACGCTGCTCCGGGAGTGGCGCAACCGCACTGCGGCGGCTGGGGCCGCCCACTATGTCCTCGCCTCTCGCCTCCGGAAGCGCAACCTGTGGGTGGGTGTCCCCGCCGTGGTCTTCTCCAGCGTGGTGGGCACGAGCCTCTTCGCCACCCTCTCCCGCCAGGAGGTGAACCGGTGGCTCAGGGTCGTGATCGGCACGGTGAGCGTGGCCGCCGCCGTGCTCGCCGCGCTGCAGACCTTCTTCCGGTTCCCCGAGCGGGCCGAGCGCCACGTGCTGGCTGCCGACTGGTACTCGGCCCTTCGGCGTCAGCTCGACGTCCTGATCGCCCTTCCCGCCGACGAGCGCGGGCCGCCGAAGGAGTCCCTGGACCGCATCCGCAAGGAGATGAGCAGGGTGGGCCAGCAGGCCCCGGAGATCGGTCAGCAGCTGTGGTCCAAGGTGGCGCGGGAGCACGGGATCGACGAGGGCCCGGGGCCGGCCTGAGGGCGGCCAGGGTGAGCAGGTGGCGGCCCGGTAGCCTCCCGGCGCATGCGCATGTCCAGGCTGTTGCTGCGAACGCTGCGCGAGCCTCCCGCCGACGCCGACGCGGTGAGCCACCAGCTCCTCGTCCGGGGCGGGTACATCCGCCGCCTGGCGTCGGGCATATACACGTTCCTGCCCCTGGGCTGGAGGGTGCTCCAGAACGTCGAGCGCGTCGTCCGCGAGGAGATGGACGGGGCCGGGGCCCAGGAGATGCTCATGCCCATCCTCCAGCCCGAGGAGGTGTGGGCCCAGACCGGGCGCCTGGGCACCATGGGAGACATCCTCTTCCGCCTGGAGGGGAAGGGCGGCGGCTTCGTTCTGGCGCCCACCCACGAGGAGGTCGTCACCGCGACCGTGGCCGCCGACGTGGACTCCTACCGGGACCTCCCGCTCAACGTGTACCAGATCCAGTTCAAGTACCGCGACGAGCCCCGTCCCCGCTTCGGGCTGCTCCGGGGCCGCGAGTTCGTCATGAAGGACGCCTACTCCTTCGATGCGTCGCAAGAGGCCATGCGGGCCTCGTACGAGGTGATGTACCGCGCCTACTGCCGCGTGTTCGAGAGGCTCGGACTGACGTACGTCCCGGTCGAGGCCGAGTCCGGCGCCATCGGCGGCGACGTGAACCACGAGTTCATGGTGCCCAGCGCCATCGGCGAGGACGTCTTCGCCCGGTGCCCGTCGTGCGGCTACGCCGCCAACGTGGAGGCGGCAGTGGCGGGCGAGCGGGACCTGCACGGGGCGCTACCCGAGGAGACGCTGGTCGAGCACCACACACCGGATCGCCCCGGCATCGACGCGGTGGTCGAATTCTTCTCCGACCGGGGCCTCACCGCGGCCGGGATGCTCAAGTGCATCGCCTTCGTGGAGGAAGGCGACAGGCCCGTCGTCGTGCTCGTGCCGGGTGACCGGGAGGTGCGGGTACCTCCCCGCCTCCGCCCCTTCGCGGACGAGGACTTCGAGCGCCACCCGCAGCTGGTGAAGGGCTACATCGGCCCCATGGGGCTGCAGGCCGAGGGCGTGCGCGTGGTCGCCGACCGGTCCGTGCAGGGGGGCGGGCCCTGGGTGACGGGCGCCAATCGCGCCGACCACCACGTGAGCGGGGCCACCCTGGGCCGAGACTTCACGGTGGACGAGTGGGGAGACTTCGCCTCCCTCGTAGCGGGAGACCCGTGCCCCAGGTGCGGGTCCCCGCTCGAGCTCGAGCGGGCCGTCGAGGTGGGCCACACCTTCCAGCTCGGGCTCACCTACTCGGAGAAGATCCCGGGCGCCACCTTCTCCGACGAGCACGGCGACGAGCACCCGTACTGGATGGGCTGCTACGGCATCGGCGTCAGCAGGGCGCCGGCGGTGATCGCCGAGGAGCACCACGACGACGACGGCCTGGTGTGGCCCGCCGAGGTGGCGCCGTTCCGCCTCCATCTTCTCACCCTGGGCGCCGCCCGCAATCAGGAGGTGGCCGACGCCGGCGACCGGCTCCACGAGGCCCTCCTCGCGGCCGGGGTTCCGGTCCTCTATGACGACCGGGACGTCTCGCCGGGCGTCAAGTTCGCCGACGCCGACCTGTTGGGCATGCCCACCCAGCTCGTGGTCGGCGCCAGGGGCCTGGCCCGGGGAGCGGTGGAGACCAAGGACCGTCGCACCGGCGAGCGGGCCGAGGTGCCGGTGGACGAGGCGGCCACCGCCGGCTGGCGCTGACCAGGGTCCGGGCGGGCGGGGCCGCTCGGCGTTATACTCGCACGCGGCGTGGGCGGATGCCCACGCTTTTGCGTTAGTGCTCCAGGTCGACGAAGGAGGTGCGAGGTGGACGTGGCCAGCCGGGTCCGCGACCTCGTGGAACCCCTAGTCGCGTCCGAGGGACTGGAGCTGGTCGACGTTCGCTACACCGGTCCCAAGGTCGAGGTCTTCGTGGACCGGGCCGGCGGCCTCGACCTAGAGCGGCTGAGCGCGCTCTCCAACCAGGTGTCACGTCTTCTTGACCATCACGACCCGGTACCGGGCCGCTACACGCTCGAGGTCTCCACGCCAGGCCTGGAGAGGCCGCTGTGCACCCCGTCGCAGTTCCGCCGCTTCCTGGGCGCCACCGTGTCGGTCAAGACCCGCCCTCACGTGGCGGGGGAGCGGCGGGAGCGGGGCAGCCTGGAGGCCGCCGACGACGAGGGGATCGTGCTGCTGCCATCCGACGGTCCCGGGCGGGGACGGCCCCGGCGCCTCTCCTACGACGACATCGAGCGAGCCCGCACGGTGTTCGAGTGGGGACCGGCGCCCAAGCCGGGGAAGCCGGGGAAGCCGGGGAAGGCGGGCCTCGGATGAAGGGCAACTTCGAGTTCATGGACGCCCTCCAGCTGGTGGCCCGGGAAAAGGGCATCGGCGTCGAGACGCTGCTCGACGCGCTGGCCAACGCCCTGGTGGCGGCGTACAAGCGCATGCCCGGAACCTCCGAGGAGGCGGTCGTCACCATCGATCCCGACAGCATGGACATCCGCGTTTACGCCCAGGAGCTGGACGAGGACGGCAACGTGGTGCGGGAGTGGGACGACACGCCGGAGAACTTCGGGCGCATCGCCGCCCAGACGGCTAAGCAGGTGATCCTCCAGCGCATCCGGGAGGCGGAGCGCGACCTCAAGTACGAGGAGTACGCGGGCCGGGAGGGTGACATCGTCACCGGCATCATCCAGCAGAGCGACAACCGCTACACGCTGCTGGACCTGGGCAAGGTGGAGGCGCTCCTGCCCCAGGCCGAGCAGGTGCCCTTCGAGCGCTACGAGCACGGGGCCCGGCTGAAGGCCTACATCGTCGAGGTGCGCAAGACCAGCAAGGGCCCCCAGGTCGTGGTGAGCCGTACCCATCCCGGTCTCATAAAGCGCCTGTTCGAGCTGGAGGTCCCCGAGATCCTGAGCGGTGTGGTGGAGATCAGGGCCGCGGCCCGGGAGCCCGGCCACCGCACCAAGATCGCAGTGTGGTCCAACGACGCCAACGTCGACCCCGTGGGCGCCTGCGTGGGAGCCAGAGGCGCACGGGTGCGCATGGTCACCAACGAGCTGAGGGGCGAGAAGGTGGACATCGTCCCCTACTCGGAGGACCCGGCTGAGTTCGTGATGCGCGCCCTCCAGCCGGCCAAGGTCAAAGACGTCCGCCTCGACGACGACACGGGCACGGCCACCGTGCTCGTGCACGACTACCAGCTGTCGCTGGCCATCGGGAAGGAGGGCCAGAACGCCCGACTGGCCGCCCGGCTCACCGGGTGGCGGGTGGACATCAAGAGCGAGACCCAGCTGGCCGAGGAGCTGGCCGGCTACGGCGGCGAGGAGTGGGCCGAGGGCGAGTGGGTGGAGAACGAGGCGGGCGAGATGGTGTGGCAACCGGCCGAGGGCGGGGAGGCCCTCTCCGCCGCCGACTGGGCCGTGGCCGAGGGGGTGGACCAGCCCGCCGTGGACCAGCCCGCCGTGGAGCAAGCCGAGGCGCCCGAAGTCGCCCTGGAGCAACCGGGCGTCGAGCAGCCCGAGGCGCTGGAAGTCGCCTTGGAGCAACAGGGCGTCGAGCAGCCCGAGGCGCCCGAAGCGGCGGTGGACCAGCCCCTGGAGCCGCCCTTGGAGCCGCCCTTGGAGCAGCCCCGGGAGCAGCACGAGGCAGTCAGCGTGGAGTCCGGCGCCGACGGGCGTGAGGGCGGGGAGGGTCCCGCATAGCCCGCCGTCCCGTCGGGCCTCACTCCCCACCCCAGCGCACCTGCATAGGGTGCCGGCGCGTGGCCGGCGTCGATGAGCTGGTCCGGGTGGCTCGGGACGGCGCCGGCGAGCTGGTGCTCGGTCCCGCCGGGCGGGGCCGGGGAGCATGGCTGTGCCGGGGGTCGTCGGCGTGCCTGGACCTGGCGGAGCGCCGTGGGGCCTTCTCCAGAGCGCTGCGGGCACCGGTGAGCGCGGTGTCGATCGCACAGCTCCGCAGCGAGCTGTCGGCAACGGTGGCCCCCTCCGGAGCCTTTGGTCCCGCTGGCGAAAACCGTGCGAGGATGGAGGGTCGCCGAAGCCAGAGCAGGAAGGACTGAGCAGCCCCTTGGCGAAGAAGATCCGGGTCTACGAGCTCGCCCGTGAGCTCGGGCTAACCAACAAAGAGGCCCTCGACCTGTGCGCCTCGCTCGGCATCGGCGTCAAGAGCCACTCGTCGAGCATCGAGGACGCTCAGGCCGACCGCGCCCGGCGCAAGGCCGACCGGGAGGGGCTGCGCCGGCCGGTGCAGGCCGAGGAGGCGAGGCCCACGAGCGCGGTGGCGCCCGAACC
>JALYHE010000041.1 GCA_030776705.1 Actinomycetota bacterium
GGCCCAGCCCTTCGAGGTCGACCTCGACGTCGAGGCCGACTTCACCGCCGCCGCGGAGTCTGACGACGTGGCCGACACCGTCGACTACGGCGCCCTGGTGGAGGCCATGGCCCGCGTGGTGGGCTCGGAGCGCTACGCCCTGCTCGAGGCGCTGGCCGAGCGCATGGCAGCGGTGGTGCTCGCCGACGACCGGGTACGGTCCGTCTCCGTCGCCGTCCGCAAGCTGCGGCCCCCCGTGGCCGCCGACCTGGGAACGGCCGGCGTGCGCATAACCCGCACCCGTCCAACCTAGGTGCGTGCCTTCCTCGGGCTGGGGTCCAACCTGGGCGACCGCTGGGCCCACCTCCGGGCCGGAGTGGCCGGAGTGCCCGACCTGGTAGGGGCCTCGCCGGTCTACGAGACGGCGCCGGTGGGTGGCCCGCCCGGGCAGGGGCCCTTCCTGAACGCCGTGGTGGAGCTGGACACCGACCTCGGTCCCCGCCAGCTGCTCGAGGTGTGCCGGGCCCTGGAGCAGGCGGCCGGCCGGGACCGGGCGGAGCGCTTCGGGCCTCGCACCCTGGACGTGGACGTGCTGCTGGTGGGCGACCTGGTCGTGGACGAGTCCGACCTGACCGTGCCCCATCCCCGGATGTGGGAGCGGGCGTTCGTGCTCGTACCGCTCGCCGACCTGGCTCCCGACCTGGTCCCTCACCCACCCCGAGATCCTTCCGTGCGTCGGGTCGGGCGGCTGTGATGCCCCAAGCCCCGCTCTCCCCGTACTGGCACCTCGATCGTGCCCACAATGGGGGTGGTCCAGGCGCCGGAACGGAGTGACATGCAGTTGGTCGACACGATCGGAGGCTTCCGCAAGGCGCTCGACGCCGAGCGTGCCTCGGGACGGGTGGTCGGGCTGGTGCCCACCATGGGCGCCCTCCACGAGGGCCACCTCTCGCTCGTCCGCCGGGCGGCGGCGGAGTGCGACGTGGTGGCTGCCACGGTCTTCGTCAACCCCCTGCAGTTCGGTCCGGGGGAGGACCTGCACCGCTACCCCCGGGACCTCGAGCGGGACCGGTCCCTGGCCGCAGACGCCGGTGCCCACTACTTGTTCGCGCCCCGAGCCGAGGAGATGTACCCCGACCAGGTCCTGACCCGGGTGTCGGTGGCGGCTCTCAGCCGGGACCTGGAAGGGGCGTGCCGGCCCGGGCATCTCGACGGTGTGGCCACGGTGGTGGCCAAGCTGTTCGCCCTGGCCGGGCCGTGTCGGGCCTACTTCGGCGAGAAGGACCACCAGCAGCTGGAGGTGGTGAAGCGCATGGTGGCCGACCTCTCCTTCCCGGTCGAGGTCGTGGCGTGCCCCACGGTGCGGGCCCCCGACGGGCTGGCCCTGTCCAGTCGCAACGCCTACCTTTCGGCGGAGGAGCGGAGGGCGGCTCCGGTGCTGTACCGGGCCCTGCTGGCGGGCAGGGCCACGCTCGAGGCGGGGGAGCGGGACCTTGAATCCGTCGGCCTGGCCATGAGGGAGGTTGTCGAGGCCGAGCCCCTGGCCCGTCTCGACTACGCCGAGGCCCGTGAGGCAGGGCCCGGGTGGCGCCTGTTCGTTGCCGGCCGCATCGGCACCACCCGCCTCGTCGACAACCTCGGCGTGCCGGCACCGGGCTGAGATGTTGCTCGCCCTCGACGTGGGCAACACCGAGACGGTCGTCGGCCTGTTCGACGGCGAGGACCTGGTGTCCCGCTGGCGCACGGCCACCAACGCCGAGCGCACGGCCGACGAGCACGCCCTGTTGGTGTCGCAGCTCCTGGGGCTGCGGGGCCACGAGTGCCACGAGGTTGTGACGGGGATGGCGGTGTCGTCCACCGTGCCCCGGCTCAGGGCCACCTTGCGGGAGATGAGCGAGCTGTGGTTCGGCGTGCCCACGGTGGTCCTCGAGCCGGGCGTGCGCTCGGGCATGCCGATCCTGTACGAGGACCCGAGGGAGGTTGGCGCCGACCGCATCGCCAACGGTGTGGCCGCCTACGAGAGGTACGGCGGCCCATCGGTGGTGGTCGACTTCGGCACGGCCACCACCCTCGACGCCGTCTCGGCCCAGGGCGAGTACCTGGGGGGGGCGATCGTGCCCGGCATCGAGATCGGCGTCGACGCCCTGTTCTCCAGGGCCGCGGCCCTGCCCCGCATCGAGGTCGTCGAGCCCCGCCGGGTCATCGGCAAGTCCACGGTGGAGTCAATCCGCTCCGGTGCCGTCTTCGGCTCCGCCGCCCTGGTGGACGGGATGTGCGACCGCTTCGAGCGTGAGCTCGGCGAGTGCACCGTCATCGCCACCGGCGGGCTGAGCGGACTCATCACCCCCCACTCCCGCCGCATCGACCACAACGAGCCGTGGCTCACCCTGCACGGGCTGCGCCTGGTGTTCGAGCGGAACACGCCGGCGGCGTAGAGGACGCGTGAGCGAGGTCCCCTACCGCTTCCGGCGCAGCCGCGAGGCGGCCTCCCTGCACCTTCAGTTCGACGGCTTGGAGGCCGGCGACGAGACCACGACCACCGTGTCCGTGGCCGGGCGGGTCATGCTGATGCGGGCCCAGGGCCGGCTGGCCTTCGCCGAGCTGCGGGACTCGAGCGGATCCATCCAGCTGTTCGCCCTGGCCGGGGCGACCGACGCCTACGAGGGGTTCTGCCGGCTGTCGCTCGGGGACTGGGTGGGCGCCGCCGGCGAGGTGGTCAAGACCAAGCGGGGCGAGCTGAGCGTGAAGGTGAGGACGTGGGTGCTGCTGGCCGAGGCCCGGAGGAGCTTCGGCGACAAGTGGCACGGGATCGCCGACGTGGACACCCGTTACCGCCAGCGCTACGTGGACCTGTGGGCCAACGAGGGGTCCCGGCGCACCTTCAAGCTTCGTAGCCGCCTCGTGAGCCTGATGCGGCGTTGGCTCGAGGAGCGGGGCTTCGAGGAGGTCGAGACCCCGGTCTTCCAACTGGTGCCGGGCGGTGCGCTGGCCGAGCCGTTCGTCACCCACCACAACGCCTTGGACCTCGACCTGTACCTGCGCATCGCCACCGAGCTCCACCTCAAGCGCCTGGTGGTGGGGGGCTTCGAGAGGGTCTTCGAGATCGGCCGGACCTTCCGAAACGAGGGCCTGTCGCCACGGCACAACCCCGAGTTCACGATGCTCGAGCTCTACGAGGCCTACTCCGACTACGGCGACATGATGGCGATAACCGAGGAGATGGTGGCCCACCTGGCCACCGAGCTGTGCGGCGCCACCGAGATCTCCTACGACGGCCGGCCCGTGGACCTCACGCCCCCTTGGAGGCGGGCCACCCTGACGGACCTGGTGGAGGAGCACGCCGGCGTGCACGTGGACGTGGACGTGCCCCTGCCCGAGCTGCGGCGGGTCGCCGAGGGCCTCGGGGTCCACGTCGAGGAGGGTTGGGGCCCTGGGAAGCTGGTCCTCGAGGTCTACGAGAAGACCACCGAGGCCGAGCTGTGGGAGCCCACCTTCGTCTGCGACTATCCCCAGGAGGTCTCACCGCTGGCCCGGCCCCACCGCTCGAAGCCGGGCCTGGTGGAGCGCTTCGAGGGCATCGTGGCGGGCCGGGAGCTGGCCAACGCCTTCAGCGAGCTGGTCGACCCCGACGACCAACGGGCCCGCTTCGAGGAGCAGGTCCGGGCCAAGGCTGGAGGGGACGACGAGGCCATGCAGTTGGACGAGGACTACCTGCGGGCCCTCGAGTACGGCCTCCCTCCCACCGGCGGCCTGGGAGTGGGCGTCGACCGCCTGGCCATGCTCTTCGCCGACGTCCACCACATCCGCGACGTGCTGCTCTTCCCGACCCTTCGGCCCGAGCAGTAGCCCGGGTCGGAGAATCAGACGGGGATGTCGTCCAGGAGCTGGTGCCCCAGGCGGCCGATGGCCGCGGAGGCGGGTCCGGGCGGCAGGGCCCGCGCCGCCTCTGCGGCCCGGTCGGCATAGCGCAGGCCCATCTCCAGGGCGGCGCCGATCCCGTCGGTGGTCCGCACCATGGCTCGGGCCTTGTCCCGCTCGGGGGACCCGAGGGGACGGCCCAGCAGCGCCCGCAGCTCGGGGCCGGAGTCGGCGTCGGCCAGGGCATGGATCACGGGCAGGTTGTAGATGCCCTCCACCAGGTCCTGGCCGGGCGGCTTGCCCAGGGACTCCTCGGTGCCCACCACGTCGAGGACGTCGTCTCGTATCTGGAAGACCATCCCCAGGGCCTCGCCGAAGGCGGTGAGGGCCTCCACCTCGGGCCTGCTCAGCTCAGCGGTCAGCGCCCCGATGCGGCACGAGGCCGACATGAGCGACGCCGTCTTCCCGGTGATCGAGCCGAGGTAGGCCTGCGTCGACCGGTTGACGTCGAACGCCGTCTTGAGCTCGCTGACCTGCCCCATGCACAGCCGGGCGATGGTGGCGGCCAGCAGCCCGGCGACCTCGGTGCCCAGCGAGGCGGCGATCTCCGAGGCCCTGGCCAGGAGGAAGTCGCCGGAGAGGATCGCCACCAGGTTCCCCCACCGGGCGTTGACGCTGGCCACTCCCCGGCGGCTGGTCGCCTCGTCCAGGACGTCGTCGTGGTAGAGCGACCCGAGGTGCACGAGCTCCACCGATATGCCGCCTTCCACCACGGGAGGGGTGATCGTGGCGCCCCCTGCCACGGCCGACGCCATCACCAGGGCGGGGCGGAGCCGCTTGCCCCCGGCCTGGATCAGGTGCCCGGCCACCTCGTTGAGGAAAGGGTCCGGGGTCCGCACCGACCGCCCGAGGGAGTCCTCGAACGCGGCCAACTCGTCCTCCAGCGCGGGAAGGTTCAGCAGTTGGGCGACGTTGACCACGAACTAAGGACAGTACGCTACGGCGTCGATAAACGAACAACCGGGGGCATGAAGGACTGCCCGGTCAGGACGGCGGGTAGACTCAGCTCATACCACTCGCCCCCCCAGGAGGCGATCACTTGTTCGAACGATTTACGGACCGGGCTCGCAGAGTCCTCGTGCTGGCGCAGGAGGAAGCGAGGCTCCTGAACCACAACTTCATCGGGACCGAGCACATCCTGCTGGGCCTGATCCACGAGGGCGAGGGGGTAGCGGCCAAGGCCCTCGAGTCCCTCGGCATCTCCCTGGACGCCGTCCGGGAGAAGGTGGAGGAGACCATCGGCCCGGCCGGGTCGTCCACCACGGGGTCACCGCCCTTCACGCCTCGGGCCAAGAAGGTCCTCGAGCTGTCGTTGCGTGAGGCGCTGCAGCTGGGCCACAACTACATCGGCACCGAGCACATGCTCCTGGGCCTGGTGCGCGAGGGCGAGGGCGTGGCGGCCCAGGTGCTCGTCAACCTGGGCGCCGACCTGTCCCGCATCCGCCAGCAGGTCATCCAGCTCCTGTCGGGCTACGCCGGCAAGGAGAGCGCCGCCGCAGGCGGCCCGCCGGGGGCGGCCGGCTCCGAGGCCCCGTCGGGGTCCCCAGTGCTCGACCAGTTCGGCCGCAACCTCACCACCCAGGCACGGGAGCGCAAGCTGGACCCGGTCATCGGGCGTGAGCGCGAGATCGAGCGGGTGATGCAGGTGCTGTCCCGGCGCACCAAGAACAACCCCGTCCTGATCGGCGAGCCCGGCGTGGGCAAGACCGCCATCGTGGAGGGGCTGTCGCAACGCATCGTCGCCAATGACGTCCCCGAGACCCTGAAGAACAAGCAGCTCTACACACTCGACCTGGGCGCCCTCGTGGCCGGCTCCCGCTACCGGGGCGACTTCGAGGAGCGGCTGAAGAAGGTCCTGAAGGAGATCCGCACCCGCGGCGACATCATCCTTTTCATCGACGAGCTCCACACCCTGGTGGGGGCGGGCGCGGCCGAGGGCGCCATCGACGCGGCCTCGATCCTCAAGCCCATGCTGGCCCGGGGCGAGCTGCAGACCATCGGGGCCACCACCCTCGACGAGTACCGCAAGCACCTGGAGAAGGACGCCGCCCTCGAGCGCCGCTTCCAGCCCATCAAGGTGGACGAGCCCACCTTGTCCCACACCATCGAGATCCTGAAGGG
>JALYHE010000042.1 GCA_030776705.1 Actinomycetota bacterium
GGCCCTAGTAGGGCCAGGCCGTCCGCCACGCCGGCGGCTCGGGGCGGGAGGTGGTCCGCCAGGCCAGCCCGGCCAGCACCCCGAACACGAAGCCGCCCACGTGGGCCACCCACGCCACTCCCTCGGCCGGGTTGGTGAAGAACTGCAGGACGAACCACGCCCCGAGCAGCCACTTGGCCCGCACGTCGAGGAAGGTGATGAAGAACCCAAGGAACAGTAGGGACCGGATGGGCACGTTGGGGTACAGCACCAGGTAGGCGCCCATGACGCCGGCGATGGCCCCCGAGGCGCCCACCACCGGCACCGTGCTGTTGGGCTGCACGGCGATGTGGGCGGCGGTGGCGGCCAGGCCGGCCAGCAGGTAGAAGACCACGTAGGTGGCCTTGCCCCGCCGGTCCTCGATGTTGTTGCCGAAGGTCCAGAGGAACAGCATGTTCCCGGCCAGGTGCAGCCAGCTGCCGTGTAGGAACATCGAGTACAGCACGGCCAGGTAGACGCCCTTGCCCGGGAAGCGCGCTCGGGTCTCGGGGTCCTCGTCGCACGACTCGGTGTCGCCCTGCAGGGTGTCGGCGATCTCGCCTCTCGAGAGGGGCCGTCCCTCGACCACCTCGCAGGGGATGGCCGCCGTCTCGTAGCTGAAGCGGGCCTCGTCCACGTCCGTGCCCTTGGGCTGGACGAAGACGAAGATGACCACGCAGGCCGCGATCAGGACGATGGTGACCAGCGGCGTACCCCGCGTGGGGTTGTAGTCCTTGAGGGGGATCACCGCCGTGGAGGCTAGTGGTGGCCCTCTCGGGCATTAGCGTCGGCCGTGTGACCGGTCGGCGCCGCCTCGACGCCGAGCTGGTGCGCCGGGGCCTGGTCCCGAGCCGGGAGGCGGCCCGGGCCTTGGTCCTGGGCGGGAAGGTGACGGTGGCGGGCGCCCCCGCCCCCAAGCCGGCCCGGCTGGTGAGCGCCTCGGAGCCGATCGAGGTGGCGGGGCCACCGCCCAGGTTCGTCAGCCGCGGTGGGGACAAGCTCGACGCCGCCCTGGACCGCTTCGGGATCGACGTCGCCGGCCGTCGTGCTCTCGACGCCGGCGCCTCCACCGGAGGCTTCACCGACTGCCTCCTCCAGCGGGGCGCCGCCGGCGTGACGGCGGTCGA
Organism: Actinomycetota bacterium; assembly: GCA_030776705.1. Lineage (GTDB taxonomy): Bacteria > Actinomycetota > Acidimicrobiia > Acidimicrobiales > JALYHE01. The sequence goes on from JALYHE010000042.1 coordinate 1,146, forward strand.
CGTGGGGTACGGCCAGCTCCATGAGCGCCTGCGGAGCGATCGCCGGGTCCGCGTCCTCGAGCGCACCAACATCCGCCACTTCACGGCCGAGGTCCCCTTCGACGTGGTGGTGGCCGACCTGTCCTTCATCTCGCTCTCCACGGCCGCACCCTCCCTGGTCGGCGACAACGCCGCTCCGGGAGCCGACGTGGTGGTGCTGGTCAAGCCCCAGTTCGAGGCGGGGCGGGCTGAGGTGTCGAGGGGCCGGGGCGTGGTGAGGGACCCGGCCGTGTGGCGCCGAGCCCTCGTGGAGGTCGGCGCCGCCCTCGGGCGGCGGGGAGCCGCCATGATGGGAGCCATGGTGTCGCCCCTGAGGGGGCCCGAAGGCAACGTGGAGTTCCTCGTGCATCTCCGGGCCCACGCCGCCGGTCCACCCGAGCCCGCGGTCGACCTCGACTCGGTGGTCGACGCCGCTCGGGACCTGGTGCCCTAGCGGTGGCCACCGTCGCCGTCGTGCCGCGCCCCATGCGACGGGCGGCCCTCGAGTTGGCCGGCGAGGCGGTCAGGTGGCTGCTGGGGCACGGCCACGAGGTCCGGGTCCCCGAGGAGGAGGCCGGCGAGGGGCCCCTAGCCGAGCACTCCTGGCCCGTCGACAAGCTCGTGGCCGGCGTCGACCTGGCCGTGAGCGTCGGTGGCGACGGGACCATGCTGCGCACCGTCGACCTGGTGGCGGGCTCGGGCGTCCCCGTGCTGGGCGTCAACGTAGGGCACCTCGGGTATCTCACCCAGGTGGAGCCGGGCGGGCTCGAGGCGGCCCTCGAGCGCTTCTTCGCCGGTGACTACGGGATCGAGGAGCGCATGACGCTGCGGGTCGAGGTCGAGGGCCTGGGCGACGAGTCCGCCTGGTCGGCGCTCAACGAAGCCGTGCTGCAGAAGACGGTCTCGGGCCACATGGTGCGCCTGGGGATCAGCGTCAACGAGGAGCCTTTCGCCACCTGCGCCGCCGACGGTTTCATCGTGTCCACCCCCACGGGCTCGACGGCCTACAACCTCTCGGCCCGGGGGCCCATCGTGTCGCCGCGCCACCGGGCCATAGTCGTCACGCCCGTGTCCCCCCACATGCTCTTCGACCGGTCGCTGGTGCTGGGTGCCGACGAGCGGGTGAGCCTGGAGGTGCTGGACGGCCCGCCCGCCGACCTCGTGGTGGACGGCCGCAGCCTCGGCCACCTCCAGCCCGGGGACTCGGCCGTGTGCCGGGCCGGTGCCCACGACGCCCGCTTCGTGACCTTCGACGGGCGGGACTTCCACCAGATCCTGAAGGCCAAGTTCGGCCTG
>JALYHE010000043.1 GCA_030776705.1 Actinomycetota bacterium
CCCGAGCCCGCCCCGGCGCCTGCTCCCGAACCCGCCCCGGCACCCGCTTCGGAGCCCTCGGCCGAGACCCGGAAGGAGTTCGAGGCCAGGCAGCGTGCCGAGCGCAAGGCGTTCGAGGCCACGCAGAAGGCCGAGGAGAGGGCCTTCGAGCAGCAGCAGGAGGCCGACGAGGTCGCCTTCGAGCGGCAGCAGGAGGCCGCGGAGGACGCCTTCCGGAGGGAGTGGCGCACGAAGCAGGAGCGGAGGGAGTTCGAGCGCAAGCAGGACGCCGAGGAGCGCCTGTTCGACACTCAGCAGGACGCCGAGGAGCGCCGGTTCGAGGAGCGACAGAGGGCCGAGCGCCAGGCCTTCCAGGATCGCCAGCGAGCGGAGCGCGAGGCCTTCCTGGCCGCCTAGCTAGTCGTCGGCGTCCCGGTCTGCACCGGGTGCCGGCCCCCGGACCAACGACCCGGCGCTGAACGCCACCTCCTTCTCGAGATGCACGACGGTGCCCTGCTCGGGCCGGGACTCGAAGTTGACCCGGTCGACCAGCGCTCGCATGAGCTCGATGCCCCGTCCCCTCTCCTCGGAGGGATCCGAGGTGGGTGAGCGGCCGTCGAAGCCCCTCCCCGCGTCGACGACGGTTATGAGGCAGTGACGGTCGTCGAGGCTGAGGTGGACCTCGTACTGCTCGCCGGGAGCGGCGTGCTTGAGGGCGTTGGTGCAGGCCTCGGAGAGGGCCATCTCGATGTCGGCCCTGCAGTCGTCGTGGACGCCGACCTCGCTGAGGGCGTGACGGCACAGGTGGCGCACCACGGGGATGCTCTTTTCTTCGCGGGGGAGCTGGAGCCCCAGGTTGATCTCCACGGGCGGTCGCCTCTCAGGCGTGTTCATTCCCCCCGCCGCTCCCGGGCACGCCTCCCGTCCACCCCTGCACGGCCGGGCCAAGGAGTGGCGGCTCGTGCCCGGGGGCGTCCCGGAGCGCCGTTTAGGCTTCCCGTCGATGAGAGAGGCCCGTCTGTGGGAAGAGGGCGCCGTCCGCCGCCTCAGCCTGGTGCGGCTGAGCGCCGAGATCGCCCGGTCGTTCGCCGGGCTCGGCCGCATCGCCGTGGAGGGCGAGGTGGTCCGCCCCAAGCAGCACTTCGGCGGGACCTACTTCACCTTGCGCGACCGGGCCGCTCAGCTCTCGGTGCGGTGCCCTGCGTCGCGCGCCGGTCGGTGCCGGGTGGTGGCCGGAGAGCGGGTGCTGGTCACCGCGTCGGTGGCCTGGGCCCCGGAGCGGGGGCAGGTCCAGCTCCTCGCCGAGGAGGTCGCTCCTGTGGGCGAGGGCGCCATCGCCGCTGCCATCGGGGAGCGCCGGGCTCGCCTCGCTGCCGAAGGCCTCCTGGACCGATCCCGCCGTCCGGTGCCCCGGCTCCCCACATGCATCGGCGTCGTGTGCGGGAGCGAGGCCGCGGTCCGGGATGACATCGACTCCGTGGTTGCCGCCCGGTTCCCCGGGTACCCGGTGGACTACGTGGTCACCAGCGTGGGCGGGGTGGGAGCGGCTGACGCCGTGATCGAGTCCCTCCGCGCCCTGGACGCCAGGAGCGACGTGGAGGTCATCCTCCTGGCTCGGGGCGGCGGTGACGCCGCTCAGCTCCTGCCCTTCAGCGACGAGGGGCTGTGTCGGGCCATCTGCGCCGCCGACACGCCGGTGGTCTCGGCCATCGGGCACGACGGGGACCGGCCTCTTTGCGACGAGGTGGCCGACCTCCGGTTCGGCACGCCCGCGCTGGCTGCGGCCGCCCTGGTCCCGAGCAGGGAGGCGCTCGAAGCGGACTTGGCCCGCCTACGGGCCGAGGCCGGCGCCATCATCGAGCGGCGGGTGGAGGAGGCGGCCCGGCGCCTAACGTCGATCGACCGTCGGGGAGCGCTCGAGGCCGGCTTCGAGGTGTCCAGGGGGCGCCTGCGCCAGGCGTCGGCCGGCCTTCGCCTCGTCCACCCCGCTCGGTCACTCGCAGCCGCTACCACCCGCCTCCGAGGGCTCGACTGGCGGCGACCGCTCACCACCCGGCTGCACCAGGAGAAGCAGTCCCTCCACGCTCACCACGCCCATCTGGAGGCCCTCTCACCCGCCGGGGTTCTCGAAAGGGGCTACGCCGTGGTCCGCGGCGCCGGCGGGGCCGTCCTGCGAGATGCCGCCGACGCCCCCGTGGGGACGGTGCTCGACGTGCAGCTGGCGAGGGGACGCCTCGTCGCCCGCGTCGAGGAGTCGCCCGAGTGAGCGACTCGCCTCCCGATGTGGCCTCGATGTCCTACGAGCAGCTCGTGGAGGCCCTGGACCAGCTCACCCGGCGCATGGCCGACGGCCACATAGGCATCGAGGAGGCGGTGGAGCTGTACGAGCGGGCCGGCCGCCTCTACGCCGCCGCGTCCGATCGCCTGGAGCGGGTGCAGCGGCGCATCGACGCACTGGCCGAGGAGGACGGCGGATGAGTCACCGCCGGGGCCAGGGGTGGCTGAAGCACCGCTCCGCCCTGGTGCCGGGCGCCCACCGGCCCCACAACCCGAGCAGCACCCGGCGGGTCCGCTCCGTCCACTCGATGGCGTCCTGTGCCGCCACGCGCCGCACCACCTGGCGGATGCCGCCTTCGTGCACGGCGTAGCCGGCCCACGTCCCCGGGTAGTGCATGGGCGCTCCGACCTCCGTGATCACGAGGGGCCCGTGGGTCCTGCTGCGGTTGCGGTGGGAGTGGCCCGACGACACCAGCGTGGCCGAGTTGGCGGCCGCCACGGCATCGAGCAGGGCCTTGGCCTCGGGGCCCGGGATCCCAGGTGGGTAGAAGTAGGGCAGTCGGTAGGGCTGCGGGTAGTGGTGCAGGGCCAGGAAGGCCGGCCCCTCGGCTTTCTCGAGCAGGTCGGCGATCTGGTACCGCTGCGCCCGTGAGACATGCCCTCGGCCGTGCCGGGGGACGGCGGAGTGGCCCAGGACCAGCCGGATGCCGGGGAGGTCTCGGCTGAACGGCTCGAGAGGCACCACGATGCCGTGGCGGGCCAGCTCGGCCCGCCCGTCGGCGGCCCTGCGGCCCACGTCGTGGTTGCCGAGGATCACGTCGACGGGGACGGGCAGGCCGGCGAGCAGACGGCCGACCTCCTCCCACTGGGCGGGCCTACCGAGGTACGTGAGGTCCCCCTTCGCCACCACCGCCTGCGCCCCCCACTCCAGCGCCTCGTCCAGGGCGGCGCGGGCGCACAGCATGGGGTAGGTCCCGGCCAGGGTCGCCGCTGGGCGACGCATGGTGCGAAGCAGTCCGAAGCGGCGCTCGCCCACGTGGAGGTCGTTGACGGTTGCGAACCGGCACAGGAGCCGTCCCGGTGGCGGCGGGAGGGTTCGGAAGCCCTCGATCCGCTCCCGGCCACCTCCCGGCACCCTCACCGTCAGCTCGAGGGAGGTGTCCGGTGGCAGCCCGTCGAGCGACGCCGCGCCCACCCCGCCGTCGCCGACCTCGGCCCTGGCGTCGCCGGCCTCCAGCTCGGCTCCCTCGGGCAGCCCCGCCCAGCACACCTGGGCGGCGCGGTCCTCCACGGCGAACACCTCGACCCTGTGGCCGACGCCCGGAGAGGGCATGTGCTGGGCGCGGTTTCGGGTGCTGGCGCTCAGAGGGCCTCGAAGGCGGCGGCCAGGCCGGCCGCTTCTCGCTCACGGAAGGCCACGGCCACGTCCAGGCGCTCGAGGATCTGCTCGAGCGTCTTCTGCTTGGTGGGCAAGGGGTGGTCGGCCAGGAAGGCGGCCACGTCGGAGGCCACGTCGGGAGCCGAGAGGGTGGTGACGCCCTCGAGCATGCGGTCGTGGAGGTTGTCGGGGAACCGGTGCAGGAGCTCGTCCCAGTGCTCCTTCACCATCTCCCAGGCCGCCGGCCCCGTTCGCCGGTTGGCGAGGAGGTGCGAGATCAGGAACGGCGCGTTCTGGGTGCGCACCTCGGTCCTGGCCAGCTCCATGGTGCGCCGGGCCAGGGCCTCGTCCTCGAACCCGGCAAGGGACAGCAGGTACCTCATCTCCTCCTGGGGCGTGGCCGGCTTGCGGAAGCGCTCGAGGTAGGTCTCGTAGTCGGTCTCGCCCCCCACCGAGGCCACGACGGCAGCCACCGCCGCCGCCACGTCGGGATCTACGGAGTCGCGGGCGGCGAGATAGCGGTCGTGGACCTCTCGGGCCTCGGAGCACACCTCGTCGTCCGCCCCCAGCACCCCGAGGGCCTTGATGACGGTGGCCCGCACCGTGCGGGTGGTCTCGCCCTCCCCTCCGGCGGGCGACCAGCCCAGGCGCTCCAATGCGGGGCCGGCCAGGTCCCGCACGAACGCCTGCAGCAACGGTCTCTCCGGCCCGCTCATGCGGTCGAGCTGCTCGAGAGGCGACAGCACCGCGCTCCACAGGCTCGGGTGGGTCTCCTCGCCGTACAGGCGGGCCAGGGTCAAGAAGTCGACCACGGGGGACAGCCCGGCCGTCACCGCGGCCCAGGTGTCGCTGGCGAGGTTGAAGCGCTCCAGGGCGTCGAGGTGGTCCATGTCCGCGGTGATGCGGTCGAGCAGGTCACGCTCATAGCGGACGCGGTAGAAGCCCCAGCCTCCCTCGTTGAGCACCACCCACTCCGGTGCGCCTCCCACCACCACGGTGGCCTCCTGCCCGCTCATCAGCAGCCGGTGGCGCACCACCTCGCCTGCCACTGACGCCCGCAACATGATCGGCACGTGCCATCTGGCCTCGTCGGCGTCGCGATCACCGGGCAGGTAGCGGAAGCGGCGTTGTGAGAGCGTGACGGCGCCGGCGTCGTCGGCCGCCACCGAGATCATGGGGTACCCGCCCTGGAAGATCCAAGAGTCCATGGTGGAGCGGGCCGGCTCCCCGGTCGCCGCCTCCACCGCGTCCCACAGGTCGGTGGTCTCGGTGTTGGCGTAGCTGTGCTTGGCGATGTAGTCGGCGATGCCCCGCCGGAAGGCCTCCCCGCCTACGTACCGCTCCAGCATGCGGACCACCGCCGCGCCCTTCTCGTAGGTGAGCACGTCGAACATGGCCTCGGCCTCCTCCGGGCGGCCGACCGGGAACTCCACCGGCCGGGTCGAGGCCAGGCCGTCGGTGACCATGGCGTGGCCGCGCGTCAGCCCGAAGGTGATCCACCTCAGCCAGTCGGGGCGCCACTCGTCCACGCAGAGGAGCTCCATGAAGGTGGCGAAGGCCTCGTTGAGCCAGATGCCGTTCCACCACCGCATGGTCACCAGGTCGCCGAACCACATGTGGGCGATCTCGTGGGCGATGACGTCGGCGACCCGCTCCAGCTCGGAACGGGTGGCCCGCTCCGGGTCAACGAGGAGGAGCGTCTCCCGGAACGTCACCGCACCCAGGTTCTCCATGGCGCCCATGGCGAAGTCAGGAAGGGCGACGAGGTCGAGCTTGGTGGCCGGGTAGGCGATGCCGAAGTAGTGAGTGAAGAAGCGGAGGGCCTGGGAGCCCACCTCGAGGGCGTAGTCGGTGAGGCCCGTCTTGCCCGGCACGCAGGCCACCCGCAGGGCTATGCCGTCCACGTCGACGGGATCGGTCTGCTCGAAGGGGCCCACCACGAAGGCGGCCAGGTAGGTGGACATCCGCATCGTCTCCGCGAAGCGGACCTGCTTCTTGCCCGGCCCCGCCCCGGTGACCTCTTGGATCTCGGAGTTGGAGATGGCGGTGAGGTCCTCGTCGACGATCAAGGTGACGCCGAAGGTCGCCTTGCGGTCGGGCTCGTCCCAGCAGGGGAAGGCCCGTCGGGCGTCGGTGGCCTCGAACTGGGTGGCGGCGATGGTGCGGGTGGCGCCCTGGTCGTCGGTGAACTGGCTCCTGTAGAAGCCCTGGAGCTGGTCGTTCAGGGTGCCGGAGAAGCTCAAGTGGAGGGTGTGGCCCCCGGGGGGAGCCTCCTCGTCGAGGCTGACGACGGCCCGCTCCTCGTCTTCGACCAGCGTCACCCGGCCGGGCCGGATCACGCCGTCCTCGCCGATGAGCCGGCCGTCGCCGACGTCCAGGTCGGCGGCGTTGAGCACGATCTCGGCGGTGGGCTCGTGCACCCGGACGTGGACCCGCTCCTCTCCGGTGAAGGCCGACTGCTCGAGGTCGGGAGCCAGGGTGAGCTCGTAGCGCGCCGGCTCGACCGTGTACGGCAGACGGTGCGAGTCGCCTTCAGGCACGGGTCGGCAGGCTAGTGGCTGGGGAATACCGATAGCGTCGGCCGCCGTGCCCACCGCCGCCACCGCCGTGCCCTCCGCCACGCTCGACGTCGTGGCCATCGGCCACGCCATCGTGGACGTCCTGGCCCCTGCCGAAGACGCCGACCTGGAGGAGCTGGGGCTGGCCAAGGGCAGCATGACGCTGGTGGACGCCGAGGAGGCCGAGGCTCTCTATGGGGCCATGGGCCCCGCCGTGGAGGCGTCAGGGGGCTCGGCGGCCAACACCGCCGCCGGACTGGCCTCCTTCGGAGCCGCCGCCGCCTTCGTGGGCAAGGTCCGTGACGACCAGCTCGGGGCCGTGTTCACCCACGACATCCGCGCCGTGGGAGTCGAGTACTCCACACCACCGGCGCAGGACGGCCCGGCCACCGCTCGGTGCCTGGTGCTGGTCACGCCCGACGCTCAGCGGACCATGAGCACGTACCTCGGGGCTGCCACCGGCCTCCGGGCCGAGGACGTGGACGACGCCCTCGTGGCCCGTTCGCGCGTCACCTACCTCGAGGGTTACCTGTGGGACCCTCCCGAGGCCATCGGCGCCCTCCGGCGGGCCATGGCGGTGGCCCACGCCGCCGGGCGGCAGGTCGCCTTCAGCCTCTCCGACCCGTTCTGCGTCGAGCGCCACCGCGACGAGTTCACGGCCCTGGTCGACGAGCAGGTGGACGTGCTGTTCGCCAACGAGGTCGAGATCGTCTCCCTCACCGGCGCCTCCTCGTTCGACGAGGCGGCAGAGGCTGTGGCCGGCCGCTGCCGGGTGGCCGCTCTCACTCGGGGCCCCCGGGGATCGGTGGTCGTGGAGGCGGCCTCGAGGATCGAGGTGCCGGCCATGCCCGTGGACGAGGTCGTCGACACCACCGGCGCCGGTGACCTGTACGCGGCCGGCTTCCTCTTCGGCCTGACCCACGGCGCCGACCTTGAGACCTGCGCCTCTCTCGGCAGCCTGGCCGCCGCCGAGGTGATCTCCCACGTGGGAGCCCGGCCCCAGGTGCCCCTCGCCGGGCTGGCCGAGACGGTGACGGGTTGATCCGTGCCCGCCGTCCCCAATCCCTGGCTGGTCCGGCGGGTGCTCAACTACGCCCACCAGGGCGGGGCCCGCGAGGGCCCGTCCAGCACCCTCTTCGCCATGCGTCAGGCCGTGAGGGCTGGCGCACACGCCCTGGAGCTGGACGTCCACGCCACCGCCGACCGGCAGCTGGTGGTGTGCCACGACGACACCGTGGACCGGACCACGGACGGCACGGGCCGGATCGCCGAGCTCACCCTC
>JALYHE010000044.1 GCA_030776705.1 Actinomycetota bacterium
CTGCCGTGCCCACCCCACCCGTAGAGGGGGCGGCCGGCTCCGGGGCCCGGGAGGCCTCGGCCTGGCCCCTGGCCACCTCGGCCCGCACCGCCTCGGCCGTGGCCTGGGTCTCGCTGGAGCCGGCGTCCTGGGCCTTGGTGGCCACCTCAGGAGCCTCGTCGTCGGGCTCCACCGGCACGTCGTCCCGAGCGGGCCGGGTGGTGGCATCCCCGTCGGCGGACGCCTCACCGGGCGGGCCGGGGCTGATCACGGCCAGCTTGGTGCCCACGTCGACCGTCTCCCCCTCGGGCACCAGGATCTCGGCCAGGAAGCCGGCGGCGGGCGAGGGCACCTCGGAGTCCACCTTGTCGGTGGAGACCTCGAAGAGGACCTCGTCCTCGTCGACCCGGTCCCCCACCTGCTTGGCCCAGCGGGTGATCGTCCCCTCGGTGACGGTCTCGCCCAGCTGGGGCATGGTGATGTCGGTCACGGACGCTCCCTCGTGGCGCTCGTCGCGCCCGTCATGCGTGCAGGCTCCTGCCGGTCATGGCCAGCACCGTCTCCCCGAACGTCTCCGACAGCGACGGGTGGGGCTGGATGAACTGGGCCACCTCCTCGGGGGTGGCCTCCCAGTTGACTGACAGGTAGCCCTGGCCCAGCTGCTCGGTGACCCAGGGCCCCACCATGTGCACGCCCAGGATGCGGCCGGCTCGCCCGTCGGCGCCCTTCTCGGCGATCACCTTCACCAAACCCTCGGCCTCGCCCACGATGAGGGCCCGGCCGTTGCCGCCGTAGGGATCCTTCTTGACCACTACGTCGTAGCCCGCCTCCCGGGCCGCCTCCTCGGACAGCCCGGCGAAGGCGACCTCGGGGCGGCAGTAGATGCACCAGGGGACGGCGGCGTAGTCCACCGGCACGGGCTCCTCGCCCAGCATGTCCTTGACGGCCACGATGGCCTCGGCGAAGCCCACGTGGGCCAGCTGGGGGGTGGCCACCACGTCGCCCACGGCGTAGACGCCGGGCTCGGCCGTGCGGCAGCGCTCGTCCACCTCCACGAAGCCCCGCTCGTCAACGACGACGGCCGTGCCCTCGCCCAGCAGTTCCTCGGAGAGCGGGCGGCGGCCGACGGACACCACCACGGCGTCGACCGTCAGCTGCTCGCCCTCGCCGTACAGCACGGTAGTGGTTCCGTCGACCGGCTTGTGCCCCTTCACGGTGACGCCCACCTTGACGTCGATGCCCCTCTTCTCGAAGGACCGTGACACCACGTCGACCACGTCCTTGTCGCACCCGGGCAGCAGCTTGGGGAGCGCCTCGAGCAGGGTGACCTGCACACCCAGGTCGCTCATCATGGAGGCGAACTCGCAGCCGATGGCCCCGCCGCCGATCACCACCGCGGTGGCGGGAAGCTCCTCCAGGACCAGGACCTCGTCCGAGGTCATCACGTAGCGGCCGTCGGGCTCGAAGCCGGGGATGGTGCGGGGCACGGAACCGGTGGCCAGCACCACGTGGCTGCCCTGCAGCTCGGTTCCGTCGCTCACCTTCACGGTGCGGTCGGGCCCGAGCTGGCCCGTGCCGGCCACCGTGGTGATCCTGCGGCGCTTCATGAGGCCTTGGAGCCCCTTCCAGAGCTGGTCCACCACCTTCTGCTTGCGCTGCTGGCTGACGGAGAAGTCGAGGGCCGGCTGCTCGGCCTGGACGCCGAACTCCTTGGCCCCAGCCACGGTGCGGTACACGGCCGCCGTCTCCAGGAGCTCCTTGGCCGGTATGCAGCCCCGGTGCAGGCAGGTTCCGCCGACCTTGTCCTTCTCCACCACGGCCACGGACAGGCCCGCCGAGGCGGCGTAGAGGGCGGTGGCGTAGCCGCCGGGACCGCCGCCGATCACGACGACGTCGTACTGGTCAGCCGTGGGGACCACCTCCTCCTAAGCGCGCTGGCCGGCCTCGACGTGAGCCTAGGAGAAAGGGTAGGACCGCTCCCTCGTCCATGTCGCGATGACGTGCCAGCAGGGGGTCGACCTTCGCGACATGAAGCTGGAGGAGGCTACCGGGGGGAGTGCACCAGCTCGATGTCGATGCTCCTGCGGCCGTACTTCCGGGCGGCGGCCCCGGTGCGGATCCAGATGTCGAACTCGGAACCCCGCCGGATCCGGTCCTCGACGGCGACGACCTTGCCCCGGAGCGGCCCCGACAGGATGCGGTACTTGGTGCCCAGGGGCACGCAGTTCATGGCCACCGCGCCGTCGCGGACGGGGCGGCCGTTGGCCATCTCGCCCCTCAGGGAGTAGGCCGTGCTCTCGACGGTGAGGCGCTTCTGGGTTGACCTCCCGGCGCAGGCCGACGACGATGCGGGCCGACTCCCGGGCGACGTGTAGTGGATGGGAAGGGCGCCCGCCTCCGCCAGCGCCAGGGTCTCCGGCGTCAGGGTCTCCGGCGTCAGGGTCTCCGGCGTCAGGGGCTGGCTCGCCCGCCGAGCTTGGCTCGGCTCCGCCCGAGGACGGGCATCTCGGTCCGAGAGCGGCGCCGCCAACACTGCCGCGGCCAGCGCTCCTGCCATCACCACCCGAAGGATGGTGGTGCGGCTCTCTTGCATCTCGCCTCCTGTGTGGGGTTAGGGAAACCCCGTGGGCCTCCACACGGTGTGTCGGGATGCGGGGGGAAGGTGTCGCCGATGTGCGTCCGGCCAGGGCCCGCCTGCCGGACCAGCTCGTTGCTCGGCCCGCTATCGCTCCTGAGACCCTAGCGGCATCGGGGCCGCGCTACCAGGAAGGGGCCGGCCGGCGACCCTCAGCGGGCGGCCAGCGTCACCTGGATGGCGAAGGCCACCAGGATGGCGAGGCCGGTCACCAGGGCGGCGATGATGAGCTTGCGGGTGCTCAACCGCGTGCGCTCCCCATGCTCATCGAGAGGTAGGCTAACGACCACGCAGGGGAGCTCGGCGATCCCGGGCTGAGAGGTGAGCAGGCGGCTCGCGACCCTTCGAGACGACCGGCCCGGTAATGCGGGCCGAGGAGGCGTGCATGACAACGGATCCGCTGGTCATCGCCGGTAGAGAGTTCGGCTCCCGGCTGTTCCTGGGAACGGGGAAGTTCCCGTCCAACGCGTCCCTGGCCGAGACCATCGTCGCCTGTGGCACCGAGATGGTGACCGTGGCCCTCCGGCGGGTCGACCCCACCGCCGCCGAGGACATCCTCGACGCCCTACCCCCCCACGTCCTCCTCCTCACGAACACCAGCGGCGCCGTCGACGCCGACGAGGCCGTGCGCCTGGCCCGCCTGGCCCGCGCCGCCGAGCTTCCCGCCTGGGTCAAGCTCGAGGTCACGCCCGACCCCCGGTACCTGCTGCCCGACCCGGTGGAGACCCTCAAGGCGGCCGAGGTCCTCTGCTCCGAGGACTTCACGGTGCTTCCCTACGTCAACGCCGACCCGGTGCTGTGCAAGCGCCTTGAGGAGGTGGGCTGCGCCACGGTCATGCCCCTCGGCTCGTGGATCGGGTCCAACCAGGGACTGCGGACCAAGGCCGCCCTGGAGATCATCGTGGAGCAGTCCCTGGTGCCGGTGGTGGTGGACGCCGGCATCGGGGCGCCCAGCCAGGCCGCCGAGGCCATGGAGCTGGGCGCCGACGCGGTATTGGTGAACACGGCCATCGGCACGGCCCGGGACCCGGTGGCCATGGGCTCCGCCTTCCGCCTGGCCGTTGAGGCGGGACGGCAGGGCTATCTGGCCGGGCTGGCCTCGGTCCAGGCCGCGGCCGCCGCCAGCTCGCCCCTCACCGGGTTCTTGAGCCCTTCGTGACGTCGGTCCCCGTCATCCTGGAGTCCCGGCCCGACGGGGTGCCCGAGGGCACGGCCGCAGCCGACCTCCTCGCCACCGACCTGGACGCCCTGCGGGCTCGGGTGGACGCGGCCACGCCGGCCGACGTGGAGCGGGCCCTGCGCTCCCCCCGCCGGTCCGTGGACGACTTCGCCGCGCTGCTGTCCGAGCCGGCCGGGGACCGCCTCGAGGACCTGGCCCGCCTGGCTCACCACACCACGATTCGACGCTTCGGGCGGACCATCCACCTCTTCGCCCCCCTGTACCTGTCGAGCGAGTGCGTGAGCACCTGCACCTACTGCGGCTTCTCGGCCGGCAACGACATCGCCCGCCGGACACTGTCCCCCGAGGAGGCCCTCACCGAGGCCCGGGCCCTCACCGCCCGCGGGTTCCGCCACATCCTGCTGGTATCGGGGGAGCACGCCCGGGTCGTGAGCAAGGACTACCTGGTGGAGTGCGTGCGGACCCTGGCCCCCGAGGTGCCCTCCATCTCGGTCGAGGTGCAGGTGTGGGACCACGACACCTACCGGCGGCTGGTGGAGGCCGGCTGCGAGGGCCTGGTCGTGTACCAGGAGACCTACCACCGCCCCACCTATGCCGCGGTGCACCTCAAGGGCAAGAAGCGCAACTACGACTGGCGCC
>JALYHE010000045.1 GCA_030776705.1 Actinomycetota bacterium
GCCGTGATCGTCGAGTGCCTCACCGACAACCGCAACCGGACGGGAGCCGACGTCCGGAACGTCTTCACCAAGAACGGCGGCTCGATGGCGGAGCCCGGGTCGGTGTCGTGGCAGTTCCAGCGCAAGGGCGTGGTGATCCTGCCCAAGCGGGTGGCAGAGGACGACCTCATGCTGCTGGCCCTCGAGTCGGGGGCCGAGGACCTCGAGGACCAGGGCGATACCTGGCAGCTCACCTGCCCTCCCACCGAGCTGGCCCCCCTCCGGACCGCCCTCGAGGACGCCGGCGTCGCCTTCGACACGGCCGAGGTGACGCTCGTGCCCACCAACGTGGTGCCCCTGGAGGACGAAGGCGACGCCCGCAGGGTGTTGCGCCTGGTCGACATGCTCGAAGAGCACGACGACGTCCAGAGCGTCTACGCCAACTTCGACATCCCCGACCGGCTCATCGACTCCCAGGCCAGCCTGCTCGTCGAGTAGCCCGCCGGAACCAGGGCTCAAACCGCCAGCGCCGCCTTCCGATAGGGATCAGGCGACCTGGAGGACGCTTGGCACCTCGTTTTCGCACGGCCGTCTCGGCGGCCGTGGCGCTCGGCATGGGGCACCTGCTGTGGGTGTCGTTGGGAGTGGGCGGCCCTGCCGCGGCCCAGGCCGGTACCCGCGCCGCCGTCGCCGCCGCCTCTCTGGCCACCGCCCTGGCGTGCGCACACACCGCCGCCCGCAGCCGGTCCCACGTCCGGCGGGGCTGGGGCCTCCTCTCCCTCTCCGCCGGGTGGTGGTTCCTGGGCAACGGCGCTGCGGCCTGGCAGGAGCTGGGCGGGGCCGGGCCCCTCCCCGTGCCCTGGCCGGCTAACGCCCTCTCGACGGCGGGACTGGTCCCGGCGGTGCTGGCCGTCCTCTTCCTCCTCGACCCGGTGCCGGCGCCCGTGGCCCGCCTGCGGACCGTGCTGGACAGCCTGCTCGTCGCCAGCTCCCTGCTGTTCGTGGGATGGGCCCTCGTCCTCGGCGACCTGCACAGCGCGGTCGGCCAGGCGCGGGGTGGCCTCCTCGCCCTGGCGCCTCCGGTGGCCGCCGTCGTGCTGGCGTCCGTGGTGCTCGTCGCCCTGGCCCGAGCGGGATCCGGCTCTCGAATGACGTGGTGGCTGCTGCTGGGCGGGACGGGCTTCTTCGCCGTCTCCCAAGGCGCCTCGGCCCAGCTGCATGTCGCCGGGACTGGTGTGCCGGCCGCCCTGCCGGGCGCGGCCTGGGTCTGGGGCTGCGCCATCATCTTCCTGGCTCCGCTGTGCCCGAGGAAGGTCCTCCGGCCGCTGCCCGCCGAGGCCCCGGCGGCCACGCTGCTGCCCGCTCTCCTGCCCTACGTCCCCGTCGGCCTGGCCGCGGCCGTGGCCGCCGGCACGGCCCTGGACGGAGGGTTCGACCCCTTCCTCGTGGGCAACGGCGTGGTCGTCGTGCTCCTCCTCGTCGTGCGACAGGTGCTGGGCCAGGTCGACAACTGGCGCCTGGCGCGGCAGGTGGACGCCCGGGTGAGGGAGCGCACGGCCGCGCTCGAGCGCCGGGAGCGCCAGCTGCGTGCACTGCTGCACAACGCCTCGGACGTGCTCACCGTGGTGGGCCCGGACAACTTCATCCGCTACCAGAGCGCGTCGGTGCGACGGGTGCTCGGCTTCGCTCCCCGGGAGCTGGTGGGGACTCGCATCGACGACCTGCTGCACCCGGACGAGCGCGACGACGCCTTGGCCCGGTTGCGGTCGGCACCACCGTCCCCTGGACCGAGCAGCGTCCTCGAAGCCCGCCTGCGCCGGCGGAACGGCGGCTGGTGCACGGCCGAGACCACCGTCACCAACCTCTTGGACGACGAGAGCGTGCGAGGGTTCCTTCTCACCAGCCGGGACGTGGGCGAACGGAAGCAGCTGGAGAAGGAGCTGCGCCACCAGGCCCTGCACGACCCACTCACCGGGCTGGCCAACCGCACGCTGCTGCTCGACCGCCTCGAGCACGCCATGGCCAGGTCAGCCAGAGGCCCGGACCGGCTGGCGCTGGTCATGGTCGACCTCGACGACTTCAAGCAGATCAACGACACGCTCGGCCACCCGGCCGGCGACCGGGTGCTGGTCGAGGTGGCCCGACGGCTCTTCCAGGGGGTGCGGGCCGGCGACACCGTGGCCCGCATCGGGGGGGACGAGTTCGCCGTCCTCCTGGAGCAGGCCGACGAGGAGGCCCTCGACGTCGTCGCCTACCGGGTCCGCCACTGGCCCCGGCACCCGCTGGAGATCGACGGCAAGAGCGTGGTCATCCAGGGCAGCGTGGGGGTGGCCATGGCCGAGACCTCGACCGTGGGGGCGGGGGAGCTGTTGCGCAACGCCGACCTGGCCATGTACGTGGCCAAGTCGAGAGGCAAGGGAAGCTACGAGGTCTTCCACTCCGGCATGCACGCCGACCTCCTCGAGCAGCAGCGCCGCGAGGGCGAGCTGCGACGCGCCCTGCGCAGGGGCGAGCTGGTGCTCCACTACCAGCCCCTGGTCGAGCTGCCCGGCGGCCGGATATCCGGTGCCGAGGCGCTGGTCCGGTGGGACCACCCGGACCACGGCCTGGTCCCGCCCGGCGAGTTCCTTCCCCTCGCCGAACAGAGTGAGCTGGTGCTGAAGATCGGCCGCTGGGCGCTCGTGGAGGCATGCCGGCAGGCCCGGCTCTGGCAGGAGGGCCACCCCGGGCTGCGCCGGCTCACCATGTCGGTGAACGTGGCCGCGGCCCGCCAGCTCACCAGCCCGCTGTTCGTGGCCGACGTGAGGCAGGCCCTCGACGAGAGCGGCCTGGAGCCGGAGAGCCTGATGCTCGAGATCACCGAAGCCGCCCTCATGGGGGACGTCAGCTCGATCATCCCGACGCTGCACGCCCTGAAGGAGCTGGGCGTGACGTTGGCCATCGACGACTTCGGCGAAGGATGGTCGTCGCTCAGCCGCCTGCGCTCGTTCCCGGTGGACAAGCTGAAGATCGACCGCTCCTTCGTCCAGGAGATCCGGCCTTCCGGAGACGAGGCCTCCATCGTCACCGCGGTGTCGGCCATGGCCCACAGCCTCGGGGTGTCCACCGTCGCCGAGGGAGTGGAGACGGTGGAGCAGCTGGCCTGCCTGCGGGACCACGGCTGCCACGAGGTGCAGGGCTACCTGCTCTCGCCGCCGTTGCCGCCGGCGGAGCTCGAGGCGCTGGTGGCGGACAACGGCGGGGTCATGGAGGTCGTGGCCCAGGCCCTGGCGCGCCCGGGGCTGAAGGCCCCGAGCCGGCGCCGTCGGGAAGAGGAGGCCTCGGGGGGGGCGCGGGCCGTGCTGACCGAGCTCCGCCGGGTGACGGGCGCCGACTCCGTCTACCTCACCGAGGTGCACCCGGACCGTCTGGTCCAGGAGGTGCGCTACGCCTGCAACGGCGCCGGGCTCGAGGTGCCCGAGGGGGCCACCATGAGCTGGCCCGGCTCACCGTGCGGCCGGGTGGTCGGGGGTGGCCCCCGCTTCGTCCCCGATCTCGGTGACGAGTTCTCCCGGCACGAGCTGGTCCGCGCCTTCGGCGTGGTGAGCCTGATCAGCGTCCCGGTGCACCGCCCCGACGGCAGCGTGTACGGGACGCTGTGCGCAGCCGACCTGGCCGAGCGGGAGGGGGGCGAGCGCGACGTCGTCCTGCTGGAGCTGTTCGCCAGCCTCCTGGAGCAGCGAACCGGGATCGACGAGCAGCCGGCCGGCTCGGTCACGGCCCCCTAGCGGCCTCCCTCGGGGGTCCGCCGGTCCGTCCCCTCGCCGCGCTAGCCTCGAACGAGTGTTCGTCCTAGGCATCGACCCTGGGCTCTCTCGGTGCGGCTATGGAGGCGTGAGCGTGGAGCCGGCCCACGCCGGCCGTCGGCCCGCCTACCGGGCCCAGCTGGCCGGCGTGCTCACCACGTCGCCGTCCCTGCCGTTGCCCGAGCGCCTGGCCGCCCTGGCCGGGGAGCTGAGGGCCCTGCTGGCCGAGTGCCGTCCCGATGCCGTCGTGGTGGAGCGGGTGTTCTTCCAGACCAACGCCCGCACCGCCATCTCCGTGGCCCAGGCCAGCGGGCTGGCTCTGGCCGAGGCGGCCGGGGCGGGCTGCCCGGTGGCCCAGTACACCTCCAACGAGGTGAAGCAGGCCGTGGCCGGCTACGGGGCGGCCACCAAGGAGCAGGTCCAGCGCCTGGTGCAGTCCCAGCTGGACCTCCCCGAGCCCCCCCGGCCCGCCGATGTGGCCGACGCCTTGGCCCTGGCCCTGTGCCACGTCACGGTGGCGCCCCGGCTCCGGCGGTTCGCCGAGGCGGCCCTGTGATCGGGTCCTTGCGCGGGCTGGTCGTCGACCGTGTGCCCACCGCCGCCGGCCACGGAGAGGTGGTGCTGGAGGTCGGAGGCGTCGGCTACCGGGTCACGGTCGGGCCCGCCACCTTGGGCGTCGCCGACGTCGGTACGCCCCTGTTCCTGCACGTTCACACCCACGTCCGCGACGACGCCCTGGTGCTCTACGGCTTCGCCACCCGGGAGGAGCGGAGCTGCTTCGAGGGCCTGCTCGGGGCCCACGGCGTGGGACCGGCCCTGGCCCTGGCCGTCCTCGCCGCCCTGTCCCCCGTGGCCCTGGTCCGGGCCGTCGCCGGGGGTGACGTCGAGTCCCTCACGGCCGTCCCCGGGGTGGGCCGCAAGACGGCGGCCCGCCTT
>JALYHE010000046.1 GCA_030776705.1 Actinomycetota bacterium
CACCGTCTCCTTCGACGAGGTCTGGGAGCAGGAGGCGGAGCGCGAGTTCGGTGACCTCGGCCCCTCGGAGTCGGCCGGCGGTGGCCGGAGGCGCTCGGGGGGCGACCGGGGCGACCGGGGCGACCGAGGGCCTCGCCGCAACCCCCGCCGCAGCGGTCCCCGGTGACGCCTTGATCGAGGCCACCCGGCTGGACTGCGGGATGTCCGTGGTCACCGAGCGGATGCCGGGTGTGCGTTCGGTCTCGGCCGGCTTCTGGGTCGGCACCGGCTCACGGGACGAGCACGCCAGCCTGGCTGGCGCCTCGCACTTCCTCGAGCACCTGCTGTTCAAGGGCACGCCCACCCGCACGGCCCGCGACATCGCCGAGGAGATGGACGCCGTCGGCGGCGACATCAACGCCTTCACGACCCAGGAGCACACCGTGTTCGAGGTGCGCGTCCTGGACCGGAGCGCGGAGCTAGGGCTGGACATCCTCTCCGACATCGTCTGGAACCCGGCGCTTCGCCCGGACGACGTGGAGGTCGAGCGCCAGGTCATCCTGGAGGAGATCCTGATGCGGGCCGACGAGCCCGCCGACCTGGCCCACGAGCTGTTCGCCGAGGCGCTGTTCCCCGACCACCCCCTGGGGCGGGAGGTGATGGGCGACGCAGCCAGCATCGAGGCCATGGCCCGGGAAGACCTCGCCCGCTTCCACGCCCGGCACTACGTCCCCGGCAACGTGGTCTTCGCCGCCGCTGGCCACCTTGACCACGCCACGGTGGTGGCGGGGGTGGAGGGCAGGCTGAGGGGCGCGGCGGGCAAGGGACGGCCGGCCCGGATGGCGCCGGCCGCGGCGCAGCGGGCCCGGGTGGTCGGCCCCCGAGCCACCGAGCAGGTGCACCTGGTCCTCGGCATGCGGGCCCTGGGCCGCCACGACGAGGACCGCTACGTGCTGGCCGTCCTCAACCATGCCCTCGGGGGAGGTGCGTCGTCCCGCCTCTTCCAGACCGTCCGCGAGGAGCGGGGGCTGTCCTACTCGGTGTACTCCTACCGGTGCGCCTTCGAGGACACGGGGGCTCTCGCCGTGTACGCCGGGACGACGCCGGCCCGGGTGGGCGAGCTCCTCGAAGCGATCCACCACGAGGTCGACTCCGTGGCGTCGGGAGGGATCACGGCCCGGGAGGTGGAGGTGGCCAAGGGGCACCTGGTGGGGGAGCTGGCGCTGTCGCTCGAGGACTCCTCGGCCCGCATGAACCGCATCGGGCGCAGCCAGCTCGACCATGGCCGCGTCATTACCATGGAGGAGGTGACGGCGCGCCTGGAGGCTGTCACCGTCGACGCGGCCGCACGGGTGGCCGAGCGGGTGTTGACCGGGGAGCGGGTCCTGGCCGTGGTGGGGCCGGTGGACGAAGGAGCCCTTGACACCCGCCGGGTAGCCTGACGGCCGTGCGCGTCGGGGTCTTCGGCGCAGGAGGACGCATGGGCTCGGCTGTGTGCCGGGCGGTGGCCGAGGATCCCGAGCTGGAACTGGTGGCCGCCGTCGACCCGTACCACGCCGGCATCGACGTGCGCCTGGTGGCCGGCGTCGACGCGCCGGGGCAGATCTCCGGCGACGCCGAGGCCCTGGCCCAGGCGGGCGTGGACGTGGCCGTTGACTTCACGGTGGCGGGCGCGGCCCGTGAGAACCTCCGGTGGTGCGCCGACCACGGGGTGCACGCCGTGGTGGGCACCACCGGTCTCTCCGAAAAGGACATCGAGGACCTGAGGTCACGCTTCGTGGAGGGCGTCAACTGCTTCATCGCCCCAAACTTCGCCATCGGGGCCGTGCTCATGATGCGCTTCGCGGAGCTGGCCGCGCCTTGGTTCGAGACGGCCGAGGTCGTGGAGCTCCACCACGACCAGAAGGTGGACGCTCCGTCGGGCACGGCCGTCCTGACCCTCGAGCGCATGGCCCAGGCCTCGGACGACTGGGGCCAGGATCCCACGACCAGGGAGGTCGTGCCGGGCGCCCGGGGCGGCTCCGGGCCTGCCGGGGTCCGGGTCCACTCGCTCCGCCTGCGGGGAGCGGTCGCCCACCAGGAGGTGATCCTCGGCACAACGGGCCAGACCCTCACCATCCGTCACGACTCCTACGACCGCAGCTCTTTCCTGCCCGGGGTCCTGCTGGCCGTCAAGGCGGTGGGCAGGCGGCCGGGCGTGACCGTGGGCCTGGACGCTCTCCTCTTCTGAAGCGTCCTCCGCAGGCCCCGGGGCGGGTCAGTCAGGCTCGGGGCGACCGGCGGGGTCGGACGGCCCCTCGCCCTCCTGGTCCTCGGGCGTTTCTCCCTCGAGCTCCTTCTCGATGGTGGAGACCGACTGCAGCTCCGAGCGCCCCCGTCGGCGCTGGTCCCACAACCAGTAAACGGTGAGGACCACGGAGATGACGAGGAGGGTCCGGGTGTTGTTGCCGTAGAAGCGGTTGATGGCGCCGAGGGGGCCCTCCAGGACCTCGGCCAGGCGGTAAAGGAGGGTCACCATGGCGACGGTGCCGACCACGTTCAGGACCAGGAACACGACCGGGCCCATGCCGGTGGCGCCGGCCAGCACGCACACGATGGCCCCGGGGAACAGGAGCACCATCACCGGGCCGGCCTTCGCGAATCCCCGCTCGATGGCCCGCACCACGCCGCCGCCTTCGCCCATCTTGCGCTCTATCCACCGCACTCCACGGTCGCCGTACAGGTGGCCGAGGAGGTAGAAGAGGGGGTCGGAGGCCAGGCGGCGCACGGTGGCCACGACCAGGAAGGGCCAGAACGAGACCTTCTCGGCCACGAGGAGCAGGAAGCGGTTCCTCGGCTCCATGGCCACCAACCACAGGGGGTGCTCCTTGAGCAGCGGGGCGTGGAGGGCATTGCCGAGGGTCCCCAGGGCCACCACGGCCAGGATGGGCACGACGATGAGCACCAGCGTCCGCCGGCCGGGTGGAGTCCTCTGACGGGAGAGGGAGGAGTCCGAGGAGTCCAAGGCTGCGACGCTACCCGGCCGTCCTGGCGCGGACCTCATGACGACCGGCCACTTCCCGTGGGCGGCGCCGAACGCAGCTCGTCGTGGGCCCGGTAGCCTGTGGACATGCCGTCCTCGACGGACCGCTGGCAAGGACGTCACGGCGGGGCCCTCGCCATCCGCGTGACGGTCCTGGTCGTCCCGGTGGTGGCGGCCGTGGCAGCGGCCACGGCGACCAGTCGCGTGCTGCCCCGGCCCGACGGCGGCTTCGGCACCCTCCTGTGGTGGTCGGGGGTCATCGCCGCTTCCACGCTGGCACTGGCCGTGGTGGAGCGGCAGGCCCGGCGCCTGCTGCCCCTGGCCACGCTGCTCAAGCTGACGCTGGTGTTCCCCGACCGGGCACCGTCACGGCTGCGGGTGGCACTTCGGGCCGGAACCGTTCGTAACCTCGAGAAGCGCCTGCAGCACGGCGCCCGCCACGGCGTCGGCGACGACCCGGGCCAGGCCGCCTCCGCCATCCTGGTCCTGGCCGCGGCCCTGAGCCGCCACGACCGGCGCACGCGGGGACACTCGGAGCGGGTGCGGGGCTTCACCGACCTGATCGCCGAAGAGCTGTACCTCACAGCCGACGACCGCGACCGCCTGCGCTGGGCCGCTCTGCTCCACGACATCGGCAAGGTGCACGTCCACCCCGACATCTTGAACAAGGACGGCACCTTGAGCGCCGAGGAGTGGGAGCTCATCCACCGCCATCCCATCGACGGGGCCCTCATCGCCGCCCCGCTGCGCTCGTGGCTGGGGCCGTGGGTGGACGCCATCGAGCACCACCACGAGCGCTGGGACGGCAAGGGGTATCCCCACGGCCTGGCCGGCGCCGACATCTCGCTCGCGGCCCGGGTGGTGGCCGTGGCCGACGCCTTCGAGGTGATGACCGCGGCCCGCTCCTACCGCCGGCCCCTGGGCGCGGCGGCGGCCCGCGACGAGTTGGCCCGCTGCGCCGGCTCCCACTTCGACCCCATGGTGGTGCGAGCCTTCCTCAACGTCTCGCTCGGCCGCCTGCGCTGGGTGATGGCGCCGATCGCCTGGCTGGCCGAGCTGCCCCTGGTGCGGCCGGTGGCCAGGTCCGGCTCCGTGGCCGAGAGCGCCGGGGCCGGGGCGGTGGTGAAGACGCTGGCCGCCGTGAGCTTGGCCTTCCTCGGCGGCACCATGGCCGCTCCGGAGGCGCCCGCCCCGCCCGCCGCCGGCCTGGCCTCGGAGCAGCCCGGGCGCAGCCACGAGCCAACCGTGGCT
>JALYHE010000047.1 GCA_030776705.1 Actinomycetota bacterium
ACCTCGGAGTTCGCCCGCAGCATCCTCGTCCCGGAGGGTCTCAGCACCCTCGGCGCCGACGACTTCACCCGCACGGTGAGCAACGGCTGGGGCAGCGCCGACGTAGGAGGGGCCTACACCCTCGGCAACTGGACCGCCAGCAACTTCGCCGTCAACGGCAGCGTCGGCACCATGCACATCCCGACCGCGGGGGCCAGCCGGTTCGCCCTGCTGCTCGGCATCTCCGCCCGCGACGTCGACCTGAACGTACGGGCGGGCAGCGACAAGGCCTCGACGTGGACCTACGGCCAGCTGATCCAGCTGGTGGCCCGCCGTGTGTCGTTCAACACCGAGTACCGAGCCCGGCTGCGGATCGCGCCCAACGGCACCCTGTACGTGAGCATCGCCAAGGCCCTCTCTGGGTCGGAGAAGTACCTCACGAGCGAGGTTGCCGTACCGGGCGTCGTCTTCTCACCCACCTCCATGTACCGGATGCGCCTCGTGGCCACCGGCGCCAACCCGACCACCCTCCAGTTCAAGGTGTGGCTGGACGGTCAACCAGAGCCGGCCGGCTGGCAGGTCAGCGCCAAGGACCAGGAGGCGAGCCTCCAGACTGCGGGGAGCGCGGGCGTCCGCGGCTACCTGTCGGGGTCCGCCACCGCCCCGGTCACCCTCCGGTTCGACGGTCTACGGTTCCTCGGCTGACTCTTAGGGGCGCCCTTGACCCGGGCGTCCAATCGGGATGAGCGCTGACGCCTGGCTAACCCTCGCGGTCTCGGTGGTCACCATCGTCCTCCTGGCCACCGACCGGTTCCCGCCGGCCCTGGTCATGGGGGGAGCGGTCACCCTCCTGTTCGTGGTGGGGGTGATCGACGAGAAGGGGGCCCTGGTGGGCTTCTCCAACAGCGCCCCTATCACCGTGGCTGCCCTGTACGTGCTCGCCGGCGCGGCGGAGGCCACGGGTGCCCTCGAGCAGGTGATCGAGCGGGCACTCGGTCCCTCGGCTTCACCCGAGGAGGGACCAGCGGCGCGTCGCCGCCAGCTGGCCCGGGTGACCTACCCGGCCATGGCCGTCTCGGCCTTCATCGCCAACACCCCACTGGTGAGCATGCTGGCCCCCCGGGTCATGGCCTGGGCCCGCCGCACCGGGCGTCCCGCCGCCCGCTACCTGATGCCCCTCAGCTACGCCGTCATCTTCGGCGGCTGCATCACCGTCATCGGCACCTCGACCAACCTGGTCGTCTCCGGCCTGCTCAAGGAGTCCGGCCAGGAGGGGCTCGAGCTGTTCGAGATCACGGTCCCCGGCCTCGTGACCGCCCTCGTGGGCGTCACCCTGGTGGTGCTTCTCGCCCCCCGGCTCCTGCCCGATCGGGCCGCGCCCAGCGAAGATCTGGACGAGCAGGCCCGGCAGTTCACCGTCGAGATGACCGTCACGGGAAGCCCCCTGGCCGGCAGCACCGTGGCCGGGGCCGGGCTTCGCAACCTCGAGGGGGTGTTCCTTGTGGAGGTGGAGCGCCAGGGAGTGACCATCTCGCCCGTCGCCCCCCACGAGGTGCTGGCCCTCGGCGACCGGCTCACGTTCGCCGGCCACGTCTCCAGGATCGTCGACCTGCAGCGCATGCGCGGCCTGGCGTCCGCCGAGGAGCGGCACTTCTCGGTGGTGGCCAACCACCCCGACCGGCAGTTCTACGAGGTCGTGGTGGGTGGCGCATCGGCCCTCGTGGGCACCACCCTCAAGGACGTCGGCTTCCGGGGTCGCTACGGGGCCGCCGTGCTGGCCATCTACCGCTCGGGCGCGGCCGTGGACGCCAAGCTGGGCGACGTGCGCCTCCGGGCCGGCGACGTGCTGTTGGTGCTGGGCGGGCCCGAGTTCCGGCACCGCTGGCGTGAGAGAGGCGACTTCGCGGTGGTGGCCCCGCTTGACGGCGCAAGCCCGATCCGGCGGGAGAAGGCCAGGATCGTGGAGATCCTCACCGTGGGCCTGGTGGTCCTGGCCGGCACGGGCCTGCTCGACCTCCTCCAGGCGTCGTTGGTCGTCGCAGTCTTCCTGGTGGCCAGCAAGGTCATCACGCCCACCCAGGCCCGCCAGTCCGTGGACCTCGAGGTCATACTCCTCATGGCGGCCAGCTTCGGACTCGGAACGGCCATCGCGAGCAGCGGCCTCGCCGACCAGCTGGCTCGCCTGGTGGTCGACGTCTTCCAGCCATTGGGTGACCTGGGAGTGCTGGCCGGGATACTCGTGGCGACCATGATCATGACCGAGCTGCTCTCGAACAATGCCGCTGCCGTGATGATGTTCCCCATCGCCATGGCGGCCGCCGGGCAGGCCGGGCTCCAGCCCCGGCCCTTCGCCGTGGTCATCCTGTTCGGCGCGACGCTGTCTTTCCTCACGCCCATCGGCTACCAGGCCAACACGTTGGTGTGGAGCATGGGCGGTTACCGCTACGGTGACTTCGCCCGGCTGGGAGCGCCACTCACGCTGGCCACCGTTGTGACCGTGCTGGTGCTGGTGCCGCTGGTCTTCCCGCTGCGCTGAGACGAGGCGGCCCAGCCGGGCAGGCCCAGGTTCCTAGCCCTTGCGACGCACCTTGTCGGCGCGCATCCCGCCCTCGGCCTCGGCCCAAGCTGCGTCGAGGTCCACGCCCGGCCGGCGGGTGGCCGCCCCGACGGAGGCGCCTACTCCCTGCGTGGCCAGGACCCGGCGGATCCTGGAGACCACCACGCGGAGCTGCTCCTCGTCACAGTCCAGGGCGAGGAGACCGAACTCGTCGTCGTTGATTCGAGCAACAATGTCGCTCTCCCGGCTGGCATCGTTCAGTACGTCGGCCACCATGCGAAGGAGGAGGTCGCCGCCCAGGTGGCCCTGGGCGGCGTTGACCGACCGGAGGGAGTCCAGGTCCACCACCACGACCGAGGCGTGCCCCCCGTAACGGCGCCGCCGCCGCTCCTCGGCCTCGACGGCCCGGTCCCACGCCCGCCGGTTGGCCACCCCGGTGAGGGGGTCCAAGAGGGCCTCCTGCTCGGCCCGCTCGGCGCGCCGGGCCTGCTCGTCGGCGCGCTCGGCGGCGGTGTGGGCGTCCCACTCGGCGGCCAGCACGCTGGAGAGCACGTCCACCACCCGGCGGGCCTGCTCGAGGTGGGCGGGGTCCCCACCCGCGCCCAGGGCGCACAACGCCCCGAAGATCGAGCCGTCGGGAAGCTCCAGGGGCAGCAGGACGTCGGCCTCCGAGGCGGGCCGGATGCGCTCTCCCTCCTTCAAGGACGGCTCCTGGCCTGCGGCGCACAGCACCACCAGGTCGTCCTCGTCGGCCCGGGTCACCAGCCAGGCCACGTCGCCCACGTGCTCGTGGGCATCCTCCACCAAAGCGGTGGCGGCGCGCAGGAACCGGGCCGAGGTCGGGGGCCGGGCCGAGGTCGGGGGCCGGGCCGGAGCTTTGTCCATCACACAAGGGAACCACGGGAAAGGGAGCCCGGCCAGAGGCGCCCTCGCAAATGGCTCCAAAGCACTAGTCACCGGCTCTCGGTTGGCCCGGTACCGCCCCCCTCGTCCATGTCGCATGGACGGCTGGGGTGGGCGCTCGCCCCGCGCTACTCGTCGAGGCGGAGGGCCGATATGAACGCCTCCTGGGGCACCTCCACCCGCCCGATGCTCTTCATGCGCCGCTTGCCCTCCTTCTGGCGCTCCAGCAGCTTGCGCTTGCGGGTCACGTCGCCGCCGTAGCACTTGGCGATGACGTCCTTGCGCTTCGCCTTCACCGTCTCTCGGGCCACGATCCGCCCTCCGATGGCGGCTTGGATGGGCACGTCGAAGAGCTGGCGAGGAATGACGTGGCGCAGCTTCTCGGTCATGCGACGCCCGTACTCCTGGGCCTTGGAGCGGTGGATCACGGTGGAGAAGGCGTCCACCGGCACCTGGTTGAGCAGGACGTCGAGCTTGACCAGGTCGGAGTGCTCGTAGCCAAGGGGCTCGTAGTCCAAGCTGGCGTAGCCCCTCGTGCGGGACTTGAGCTGGTCGAAGAAGTCCACCACCACCTCGGCCAGCGGGATGCGGTACACCAGCTCCAGACGCTCGGGAGAGAGGTAGTCCATCTTCACCATCTCTCCCCTCCTCGACTGGCACAGCTCCATCACCGTGCCCGTGTACTCGCTCGGGAGCAGCACGGTGGCAGTGAGGACGGGCTCCTCCACCGCCTCCAGCTCTGCGGAGCTGGGCATGGCCGAGGGGTTGTCGACCTCCACGACCCGCCCTCCCCGCAGGTGGGCCAGGTACTTGACCGTCGGGGCGGTGGCCAGGAGGGCGAGGTCGAACTCGCGCTCGAGGCGCTCCCGCACGATCTCCATGTGGAGCAGGCCGAGGAAGCCGCAGCGGAAGCCGAACCCGAGCGCTCCCGACGTCTCGGGCTCGTAGGTGAAGCTGGCGTCGTTGAGGCGCAGCTTCTCGAGGGCGTCACGCAGGTCGGCGAAGTCGTCGCCCTCGACCGGGTACAGGCCGCAGAACACCATGGGCTTGGGCTCCCGGTAGCCGGGGAGCGGGTGCGGCGCGGGCTGGGCCGCCGCCGTGACGGTCTCGCCCGAGCGGGCCCGGGAGAGGTCCTTGATACCAGCCATCAGGTACCCGACCTCGCCGGGTCCGAGGGTGGCGACAGGGGTGGGAGCGGGCGTGCGGATGCCGATCTCCTCCACGTCGTGGGAGGAGCCGGCCTGCATGAAGCGCAGGCGCTGGCCCACGGCCAGGGTGCCGTTCACGACCCGCACCGCGCTCACCACCCCTCTGTACTGGTCGTAGTGGGAGTCGAAGATGAGGGCTTGGAGGGGAGCGTCGGGGTCCCCGGCCGGGGCGGGGATGCGCTCGATCACGGCGTCCAGCAGCTGGGCCACGCCGTCGCCCGTCTTGGCACTGATGCGAAGGATCGACTCGGCGGGGATGCCGAGCACCTTCTCGATCTCCTCGGCGTAGCGGTCGGGATCGGCCGCGGGCAGGTCGATCTTGTTCAGGGCGGCCACGATCTCGAGGTCGTGCTCGAGAGCCAGGTAGCAGTTGGCCAGGGTCTGGGCCTGGATCCCCTGGGCCGCGTCGACGACCAGGACCGCCCCCTCACAGGCCGCCAGGCTTCGGCTGACCTCGTAGCCGAAGTCCACGTGCCCGGGTGTGTCTATGAGCTGGATGGTGTGGCCCCCCCACGCCACCCGCACGTTCTGGGCCTTGATGGTGATGCCCCGCTCCCGCTCGAGGTCCATGGTGTCGAGGAACTGCTCGCGCATCTGGCGGGGGTCGACGGCCTTCGTGAGCTCCAGGATGCGGTCGCTGAGCGTGCTCTTGCCGTGGTCGATGTGGGCCACCACGCTCAGGGTGCGGAGGCGCTCGGGAGCGGTCACCGGGCCATGGTAGGAGCGCCCTCGGGACTACCGGCGCCTGGCCCGCGACTGGTGCTGGGCCGCGCTCGCCTCACCGCCGGCCGCCTCCGCCTTCACCGTCGAGTAGCAGCCCTCCAGCAGCCCGAGGTTGGTCGCCGGGGTGAACCGCCCCTCGTAGTACTGCCGGGCTCGGGCCCCGGCCCGGTCGGCCAGGGCAGCGTCCTCCAGGAGGCGGATGGCGGCAGCCAGCCGATCGACGTCGCCGGCCGGGACGAGAAGCGAGCCCTCCGTGTCCAGGACCTCGGGGGTGGCGCCGGTGTCCGAGGCCACGCTGGGCAGCCCGCAGGCCATGGCCTCGACGAGCACCATCCCGAACGGCTCCGGCCAGTTGGAGGGAAAGACGAGGCCCCGAGCCGCCTTCATGGTGGTCGACACCTCATGAGACGACAGCTCGCCCGTGAAGCGCACACCGGGGGGAGCGCTTCGCTCCAGTTCGGACCGGAGCGGGCCGTCCCCGACGATGGTGAGGGTCAAGGAGGTGGTGCCGGCTCGGGACCAGGCCTCGAGCAGGACGTCCACGCCCTTGCCCGGGGCCAGGCGCCCGACGTAGAGCAGGGCGGTCGACTCGGAAGGCGGAGCGGGGCGGGGCCCGGGATCGGCGACGAAGTGCGGCTTGACGCCGATCCTGTCCTCGGGCAGGCCGCCCTGCACGAGCAGGGAGCGCGAGAAGGAGGACGGGGCGAGGAACATGTCGACGCACTCGTGCCAGGCCCGCCGGCGCCGCCCCACGGCGATGGTGGCGGCGGCGACGCCGGACAGGACCGTCGACCCCCGGTAGCACCGGTGGCGGAAGCCGGGAGCCGGTGAGCGACCGACGCAGTCGAAGCACGGCGCCCCGTCCCGGAACAGGGTGCCGGCGATGCACACCAGCCGGTAGTTGTGCAGCGTGGCCACCACCGGGACACCGGAGGAGCGAAGACCCTCGAAAACCGACGGGGACAGGGCGAACCAGGTGTTGTGGACGTGGGCCACGTCCGGGCGCACCTCCCGGGCCAGGCGCTCGACCTCGGCCTTGGCCGCCGTGTTCCAAGGCGCCCGCAGCAGCTGGACGGCGGTCTCGCCAGGGCGCCGGGGGTTGTCCGCCACCAGCTCCACCACCTCGTGGCCGGACGACCGGAGCAAGGCGGCCTCGGCCGCCACCACGGCGTCCTCTCCCCCGCGCTGTCGATAGCGGGTGTGGACCTGCAGCACCCGCACGGCCTCGACCTCCCGACTGGGCGCGCCTCTACGCTGGCGTCATGATCGCACCGATCCACCGGGGATCACCACCCGTGCCTCAGCTCGCCGCACCCGTTGGGGACGTGAAGGGTTCCCAGGTACGGGCCTGAGCCCGCGACCCACTCCGATGGCACTCCCCAACTTCTTCCTGATCGGGGCCCCGAAGGCGGGGACCACGGCCCTTCACTCCATCCTCGCCCGCCATCCCGAGATCGGCATGTCGGCGGTCAAGGAGCCCAAGTTCTTCCTCACCGACGAGCGCCCGCCGCCCCCCTCACCGGGACCGGGGGACCGCTGGGTGCTCGGGGAGTACGTGTGGCAGCGAGAGGCTTACGAGTCGCTGTTCAACGACGTGGCCGACCGGCCGGTGCGAGGCGAGAGCAGCCCCTTCTACCTCTACGACCGCCTGGCCCAGGCCCGCCTCAAGCGCCTCGTCCCCGACGCCCGCCTGGTGGCCGTGCTGCGCCAGCCTGAAGATCGAGCTCACTCCAACTGGACCCACATGTCCGCTCTCGGTCGGGAGCCCGTCACGGACTTCCTGGCCGCCTGCGACGCCGAGGAGGAGAGGCGCGCGGCCGGCTGGGAGCCCTTCTGGTACTACAAGAGCCTCGGCCTCTACGGCCAGCAGCTCTCGGACTTGCTCACCAACTTCCGCCCCGACCAGTTGGAGGTCGTGCTGTACGAGGACTTCCAGCGCGACCCTGACGGCGTCGTCAACCGGATCTGCCGATTCCTCGGCGTGGCCGAGGACGCCGTGGCCCCCGAGTCCACCAGCAGGCGGGAGAACCAGACCGAGTACGTGCCACCCACCGTGCGTAGCCGGGCGCTGCGGGGGCTGCTGCGCCAGCAGCGCGTCACCCACAGACTGGTCCCGCCGCGGCTGCGGCGCTGGGGCCGGATGCTCATCCTCGAGCACCTGAAGAAGCGGGCCACGTTCCGGCCCGAGCCCACCGAGCACGAGCGCCGGACGCTGCGGCACTGGTACCGAGACGACCTCGCCGTTCTCTCCTCGGTCGTGGACGTGGACCTGTCGGCCTGGGCGATCGAGGCACCCGGTCCTCGACGGGCGTGAGTCGAGAGGCGACGCTGTCGCGCCGCGACCGAGGCGAGGGCGAGGTGCGGGCCCGCCGGCTGCTGGCCGCGGCGGGCGATCCAACCGATCCGCGCGTCATGAGCGGCCTTCCGTACCACTTCTTCCTGTACGGCCGGCGGGAGGGGGTCATCGACGGCGTGGCCACCCGGTCGCTGCACCCTCTTGCCGTGAGCTTGGGGCGCTACGCCTGGAACGCCTGGCGGCTGCTGTCTCTCCAGGGCAAGGGCGGCCACCAGTACACCCGGGCCCGCACGGAGTCGGTCTGGCTACCCCTCCCCGACGGCGAGCTCGTGGTCATGAACATCTTCCAGCTCTACCCGCGCCACATGCTGCGAGAAGACCGCATACGACGCTGGTACTTCATCGACCAGACCCTTCGCCAGCTATTCGACTCCTACGGACAGGGACAGAGGGTGGGGCGCGACGTCGTGCCGCGGTCCCTGGAGCTCGAAACGTCCGGCTACGGCGCCGCCGAGTTCGTCATCGCCAACAGCACGTGGGCCGCGGCCAGCCTGGTCGAGGACTACGGCGTGGCCGAGGAGAAGGTCGGCGTGGTGCTCCAAGCCGCCAACTTCCATCCTGACGAGTACGCGGCGTGGAGCACCGCCCGACAGGCTGGCGGCGACGGTCTCTCCTCAGAGCCCGAGGGGCCGCTGCGGCTCGTGTTCGTGGGCGGAGACTGGCGGCGCAAGGGCCTGGACCGCCTCCTGCGGGCCGTCGGGTCGGCCAACTCGGATCGCCCCCGTGTCACGCTCGACGTGGTGGGCTGCCGCCCGCGGCAGCTCCCCGGCGAGCTCAGGGCCACCGAGCACGTGACCTGGCACGGCTACGTCGACAAGCGCCAAGATCAGCGGCGCTTCCTCAACCTCCTCTCCTCGGCCGACGTGGGCTGCCTGCTGTCCCGCGCCGAGGCCGGGGGCAACTCCTTGCGCGAGTACCACGCCGTGGGCCTGGCTGTGCTCGGTACAACGGCAGGAGGAGCGCCGGAGCAGACCCTGCCCGAGGCGACCTGGCTGGTTGACGCCGACGCCGGCGACGACGTCGTGGCCGACCATCTGCGCTGGCTCAGCGACAACCGCTCCGAAGTCGAGGAGCGCAAGGCGGTGGCCTGGCGCAACCGTGAGGCGGTGCTCTGGCCGGCCACGCTTCGAGGCGTCAACGGGCTCCTCCAGGCCCACGGTGCCTAGCCTCGGGAGACAGCTGCGGAACCGCTACCGCGACTGGCCGAGCATCGCCGACCAGGTCGTATCCACGGCCTCCAACTTCCTGGTGGTGGCGCTGGTGGCCCGTGGCGCCGGTCCAGCCGGCTACGCCCCGTTCGCCATGGCCCTGGTGGTCTGGCTGCTGACCCTCGGGATCCAGCGCGCCGTCCTCATCGAGCCCATGGCACTGCTGGCCAGCCGCCATCAAGGCGAGCGCCTGGCCGCCCACATGAAGGGGGCGATGTCGAGCGCCGTGCTCTTCGCCATCGCCTGCGGCGCCCTGGCTGCCGCCGTGAGCGGGACCATGGCGCTCCTCGGCGCCGCGCCGGAGACCACACGGACCGCCTTCGGCTTCTCCCTGGCCCTGCCCCTGCTCCTCCTCCAGGACGCCGTCCGCTGGCAGTTCCTGTCCCTCCGGACGGGGATGGGTGCCCTCAAGAACGACGCCGTGTTCGCCGTGGCCGAGCTGCTGCCCGCCACCGGGCTGCTCCTCGCGGGCAGGTTGAACGCCGCCACGGGGTTCCTGGCCGTGGCCTCCGGTGCCGCAATCGCCACCGCCTACGGAATCGCCCAGCTGCGGGATCGGCTCAGCGCGCCGGTCCCGTTCCGGGGCAAGGCCGAGCCGGCCGCCGGTATGCCGGGATGGCTGCTCGTCGACTTCCTCTACTGGTGGGTGTACGCGCAAGCCATGCTGTTCGTGGTCGCGGGCCTGCTGGGCAATCGGGACGCCGGTCTGTACCGGGCCATGCACGACCTCTTCGGGCCTCTCCGGCTGGCCAACCTGAGCCTCCTGACCGTGCTCCTGCCGGCCAGTGCCGAGGCGTTCAACCTCATAGGGTCGGCCAGGCTTCGTCAGACGGTCCGCCGGGCCATCCGCCTGACCACTCCACTGGCCGGCGCCTACTGCACGCTGGCCGCCCTCGTCGGGCCCCTGCTCGTGCGGAGCCTCTACGGCCCTGCGTTCGAGCTGCCCGTCGTTCCGCTGGTGCTCCTCTCCGCCGGCTACTTCCTCAACAGCGCCCAGCTCCCGCTGGTGGTCACCATGAAGGCGTCACGGCAGGCCCGCCGACTGGCGCTCGGTCGGCTGGCCATCGCCCCGCTCGTGCTCTCCGCCTTCCCGCTGCTCACTGACGCCCGCCAGCTCATGGGCGCATCCGTCGCCTACCTGGCCGCCTCGGTCCTGAACGGGTTGGTGGTGGCCCGCCAGGTGAGGACCCTGGTTCCGACGGCCCTGGTCGAGGGCGACGAGCAGCCGGGGGTGCCCGGGGGCCGCTGATAGCCTGGCCCGCTCGTGGCCAACATCCGCAGCCAGATCAAGCGCAACCGCCAGAACGAGCGCCGGCGCCTCCGAAACAAGGCGGCGCGCTCGGAGATCAGGAGCCGGGCCAAGACCGCCCTGGCCGCGGCCGAGTCGGGCGCCGAGGACTCCGCCGAGGCGCTGCGCCTGGCCGTGAAGAGGCTGGACAAGGCCGCCGCCCAGGGCATCATCCACAAGAACCAGGCCGCCAACCGCAAGTCCCGGCTCATGAGGCGCCTGGCCCGTCTCGACGCCGGCGGCTGACGCCCAGCCGGCTCAGCCGGGCCACCAGCACCTCCATCACCAACACGTCGGGACAGCCCGACGCCCCCCGCAGGTCCACGTCGGCCCGGGCCAGCAGCTCGACGGCCCGGCCGATGCGCTTCCCGCCCAGGCGGCGGGCCTGGGCCAGGGCCTTCTTGGCCGGGAAGGGGGCGGTGCCGAGGAGGGTGGCCGCCTGGCGCTCGTCGCCCACTCCCGCCCCGTCCAGTCGCAGCATGGCGCCGTAGTGACGCTGGAGGGTGGCCATCACCACCAGCGGGTGGCGCTCGCCCGAGCCCAGCATCCGGTGCAGGCGGTCCAGTGCCGCCTCGGTGTCGGCGCGGTCGATGGCGTCGGTGAGCTCCCAGGGCGCCACCCCGCCCGCCTCTCCGAGGAAGGGGCGGAGCTCCTCGGCGCCCACCGTGGCTCGAGCGCCGTAGGCGGAGGCCAGCGCCTCCAGCAGCGGGGTGAGGCGGCCCACGTCCTCCCCCAGGTGCTCGCCCAGCAGGCGGGCCGCCTCGGGATCGAGGTGCACGGGTGCTGCCCGGAGACGGGCCGCCAGCCACTGGCTGCGGGCCTTGCCCGTGCCCACGGCGGTGTCGACCACCTTTCCGACCTGGCGCACGGCGGCCAGAAGGCGCGGGCTCACCTGGCCCCCGCCCGAGGTGAGGACCAGCGCCGTGGAGGGGAGCGGGTCGGCCAGCCACTCGATGAGGGGCTCGAGGGCGTCGGTGCGGAACCGGCCCATCTCCCGCACCACGACCACGCGCCGCTCGGCCAGGAACGGCGGCGTTCGGCAGGCGTCGACCACCGCCGTAACCTCCACCTCCTCTCCGGACAGGTCCTCGACGGCCGTGGGGTCGCCCCCGCTCAGGTCCTGCACCAGGCGACGGACCTCCTCGGCCACCAGCGCCGGGTCGTCGCCCTTGACGTACCAGGCCGTCGCCTCCTGACCGCCGGACGTCACGGCGCTTCCAGGACGGCGGCGATGGTGTCGCAGACCCGCCTCGTGCCCCGCACGTCGTGGGCCCGCACGACGCGACAGCCCCGGGTGACGCCCAGGGCGGCGGCGGCCAAGCTGGCCGGTCCCCGCTCGTGGACGTCCAAATCGAGGAGCCGGCCCAGGAAGGGCTTGTTCGACGCCGACAGCAACAACGTGTAGCCCAGGCAGGCCAGGCGGTCCGAGGCCTGCAGGAGGGCGAGCGACTGCTCGGCCGTCTTGCCCAGGTCGAGGCCGGCGTCGACCACGACACGCTCGGCCGGGATTCCCGCCGACTCGGCATGGCGGGCCCGCTCGACGAGGAAGTCGCAGACCGTGGCCACCACGTCCTGGTAGGGCGGCTGGGGGTCGGGCTGCCGGGGCCTCAGGCGGATGTGGGTGGCCACCACGGCGGCTCCGGCGGCGGCGGCGGCGTCGAGGTAGGAGGGGTCGGCGAAGCCGCTGATGTCGTTGCCCACCACCGCCCCGGCCTCGAAGGCGGCCCGGGCAACCTCGGCCCGCCACGTGTCCACCGAGACGGGCACGTCGAAGCGGGCCACGAGAGCCTCGACGGCGGGCACGACCCTTTCCAGCTCCTCCTCGGCGCCGACCTCGGGGCCGGGGCCGGCCTTGACCCCGCCCACGTCCAGGACGTCGGCCCCCTCCTCGACCAGCCTGTCGGCCCGGGCCAGGAAGCGGTCCATCGGGAAGTGCGACCCCCGGTCGTAGAACGAGTCCGTGGTCCGGTTCAGGATGCCCATGACCAGGGCCCGGGTGGTGACGTCGTAGCGACGGGGGCCGAGGGCCAGGAGCACGGACCGGAAGCTAGCGTCGGGCGCCGGCGGGGCTCACCCGCACGTCGAGGCGGGGACGGGTGGCCACCACCTCGACGCGGAGACCGCCCACCGTGAGGGCGGTGCCGGAGCGGGCTGTGGCCGGCGTGAGCACTAAGCGGGCGGGGTGGCGCTCGAGTACGGGGCCCAGGGCCTGCACGGCGCGTGGGCTGGCGCTGCGCACGGCCACCACGTCCACGCTCCTCACCTCCGCCCGCCGCAGGCCCGAGAGGAGGTGGCCGGCGCGGGAGCGGTCCACGACCAGCACGGTGGCGCCACCCTGTCGCCACAGCCGGGCGCCACGGGCCACGGCCGTGCCCCGGTCGACATCCGGCCCGCCCCCCACCGCCGCCCACAGGCATGCGATGACGGCCACGCTCAGGGCAGGAAGGCGGAGGCGGGGGCGCCACGCCGCGACGCCTACGGCGACGGCGATCACGACGACCTGTGGCGCAC
>JALYHE010000048.1 GCA_030776705.1 Actinomycetota bacterium
CTTCAAGGGCTTCTCGAGGCGGGCAGTTGACGTCACGACAGGTCGAGCAACATCAGCGGTAGTTCCGCGCGGGAGCACTAGCGTCGAACGGGTGCATTCCCTGCGCACGTTCACCGTGCGGTCCAAGCTGCCCGAGGCGCTGGCGGCCCTCGACGAGCTGGCCACCAACCTGCGCTGGACGTGGGACCGAAGGACCCAGGCTCTCTTCCGCCACATGGACCCCGACCGGTGGGAGGCCGGCGGGCGGGACCCCAAGGAGGTGCTGGCCAACGCGTCGCTCGAGGACCTCGACGCCCTGGCCCGCGACCCGGGCTTCCTGGAGGACCTGGAGGTGGCGCGGCGCGAGCTGGAGAGATACCTGGAGGAGCCTCGCTGGTTCCAGCAGCGGGCCGGGACGACGGTTCGCTCGGTGGCCTACTTCTCGCCCGAGTTCGGCCTGTCCGAGGCCCTGCCCCAGTACTCGGGGGGGCTTGGCGCCCTCGCCGGCGACCACCTCAAGGCGGCCAGCGACATGGGCGTGCCCCTGACGGGGGTGGGGCTCCTGTACCGCCAGGGCTACTTCCACCAGGACCTCGATCCCGAGGGGTGGCAGGTCGAGCGCTACCCCAGCCTCGACCCCAATGCACTGCCGCTCCGCCCCGTCGAAGGAACGCGGGTGCACGTGGAGCTGGCCGGGGTGCCGCTGACGGCCCAGGTGTGGAGGGCGGACGTGGGCCGGGTGCAGCTGCTGCTGCTCGACGCCGACGTCGACGAGAACCAACCGGAGGAACGGCTGGTGACCGACCGCCTCTACGGCGGCGGACCCGAGCACCGCATCCGCCAGGAGATCCTGCTCGGCATCGGAGGCGTGCGGGCCCTCGAGGCGGTGGGCCGGGAAGCCCAGGTCTTCCACACGAACGAGGGCCACGCCGGCTTCCTCGGGCTGGAGCGCATCCGGCGCCTCATTACCGAGGAGGGCCTGAGCCTGGCCGAATCGGTGGAGGTGGTGCGGGCCGGGACCGTGTTCACGACCCACACCCCTGTGCCCGCCGGCATCGACCGCTTCCCGCGGGAGCTCATGGAGCGATACCTCAAGTCCTGGGCCGACGAGTGTGACGTCAGCTTCGACGACCTCATGGCCCTCGGCCACCTGCCGGGCGAGCCACCTCATGCCGAGTTCAACATGGCCGTCATGGGGCTGCGCCTGGCCGGGGCGTCCAACGGGGTGTCACTGCTCCACGGCCAGGTGAGCCGGGCCATGTACCAGCCGTTGTGGCCCGACCTGGCCGTTGACGAGGTGCCCATCGGCTCGGTGACCAACGGTGTCCACGGCCCGAGCTGGGTGTCGGCGGAGATGGACGACGCGCTCTCCCGCCACGTCTCGCCCACGTGGACCCAGGCCGAGGCCCCGGCCTGGTCGGGGATGGAAGAGGCCCCCGACGACGAGCTCTGGGCGGCCCGGGCCAGGGGCCGTGATCGCCTGGTCTCCGAAGTGCGCTCCAGGCTGCGCTCGTCAGCCCTGGCTCGGGGCGCCAACCCGTCCGACGCGGAGTGGTGCGACTCCGTGCTCGACCCCGACGTCCTCACCATCGGGTTCGCGCGCCGCTTCGCCGCCTACAAGCGGGCGACCCTTCTGCTCTCCCAGCCCGAGAGGCTCGAGGCCCTGCTCCTGTCACCGGACCGGCCCGTGCAGCTGGTGTTCGCCGGCAAGGCACATCCGGCCGACCATCTGGGCAAGGAGATGATCCGCCACGTCGTGCAGTTCTTCCGTGCGCCTCGCCTTCGCCACCGCATCGTGTTCGTGGAGGACTACGACATCGCCGTGGCCCGGACCCTCTACCAGGGCTGCGACGTGTGGCTCAACAACCCCCGCAGGCCGCTCGAGGCGTGCGGGACGAGCGGGCAGAAGGCGGCCCTCAACGGGGCCCTCAACTGCTCCGTCCTCGACGGCTGGTGGGCCGAGATGTTCGACGGGGAGAACGGGTGGGCCATCTCCTCGGCCGAGTGGTCCGACGACCTCGGCCGCCGCGACGAGCTCGAGGCCGACAGTCTCTTCGAGCTCCTCGAGCGCAAGGTGGTCCCCCTCTTCTACGACCGGCGGGGCGAAGTCCCGAGCGGCTGGCTGGACCGGGTCAGGGCCTCACTGGCCTCCCTCGGCCCCCGGGTCGTGGCCGAGCGGATGGTCCGCGACTACGTCGAGGGCCTGTACGAGCCCATGGCCCGTCGGGCCGAGACCATGAGCGCCGCCGGGCGCGCCGCGGCCCGCTCCCTCAGCGCCTGGAAGCAGCGGGTGTTGGCCGGCTGGAGGGATGTGACGGTGGACACCTTGGTGGGCGAGACCACTCCGGCCGAGCTCGGCGCCGAGCGCACCGTCGAGCTGGTGGTTCGCCTCGGGCCGCTCAGCCCCGACGACGTCGCCGTGGAGCTGCTCCACGGCCCCCTCGGCCCCGACGGCAAGCCAGACCTCTCGGCCGTGGAGATGGACCTGGTCGGGCCGGACGACGACGCCGGCCGCTACCGGTACGCCGGGCGCTTCACTTGCGGGCGGGCCGGCCGCTACGGCTACACGGCCAGGGTGGTGCCGTCCCACCCCGACTTCCTTCAACCCTCCGAGATGGGATGCGTGGCGTGGGCGTGAGTCGCAGTGGGTACGCTCCGCCCATGGCCTTGACCCAGAGACGACTCGAGCAGCTCCGCACCGACCCGTTGCACCGGGTCGAGCTGGAAAGCGGCAAGAGCGGCGCGCCGTTCGCCGCCTGGCTCACCGAACGCGGCGCCGTGCCCGGGTGGCTGGGCGTGGCGCTGGTGGCGGCGTGGGTGGCCTTCCTGCCTCTGGCCTACGTCCTGGAGCCGGCACCGGCCCGGGCGGCCGCCGTGCCGGCCTGGGTGGTCCTTTTGGAGCTGGTCTTCACGACCGCTCTGGTGGCCGCCGCCGTCGGTCTGGCCGGGCGCCAGCGGCTCGGGCTGGTCGCCTCGGTGGCCGGGGCGGGCGTGGCCCTCGTCGCCGCCGTCACCTGCCCGCTGTCCGGCCACCACGCCGCCGTGGGCCCCTGGTGGTACGCCCAGACTGCGGGGTTCCTCGCGCTGGGAGGTGTCAGCCTGGCAGGGCTGCGGGCGTCCCGCTCCCGGTCCTAGCCGCCGGACGGCTCAGTAGGCGTGGTCCGCCACGTCGTCGACAACGTCGAAGTCGATGCCCTTGGCCCGGACCTCGTTCAGGCCCGGCACCCGGTCACGCAGGATGCGCTCGATCCCGGCCTTGAGGGTCATGGTGGACATGGGGCAGCCACCGCAGGCTCCGAGGAGCTCGATGTCGACCACGCCGCTGTCCTCGTCGAGCTCCAGCACGCGCATGTCGCCGCCGTCCGACTGAAGGGCGGGACGGATGGCGTCGATGGCCTCGAGAAGCTGCGCCTCCATGTCGTCACCGTACAACCCCTACGGCTCCCCGCTGATTCCTCCCCTGCGTCCATGTCGCGATGGGCTTCAAGAGAAGGCCACGTCGGCGCCGAGGGAGCGCAGCTTGCCGGGCAGGTCGTCGTAGCCCCTCTCCACGTGGAAGGCGTCGGAGACCACGGTCTCGCCCTCGGCGGCCAGGCCGGCGAGCACGAGTGCGGCACCCGCCCGGATGTCGGGCGCCTTGATCCGCGCCCCTGAGAGGCGGTCCACGCCTCGCACCACGGCGTGATGGCCCTGGACGCGGATGTCGGCGCCCATGCGCACGAGCTCGGCGACGTACCGGAAGCGGTCGGCGTAGACGTTTTCGGTGACGATGCCGACGCCGTCGGCCACCGACAGCAGGGCCA
>JALYHE010000049.1 GCA_030776705.1 Actinomycetota bacterium
CGTCCATGTCGCGAAAGTTGACCCCCAGGGGGCACAACTTCGCGACATGGACAGCCAGGCGGCCCGGAAAAACGCTTCAGACCCGGAGCGCACGCGCCGAACAAGAGTTGGCAGGACACTGCTGGCGAGCCAGAGGGCGGCAATTTCAGCAATGCACGCGGGGGAACAGGAGAGCCGGCCCGTACACGCCGACGCCTCGCGCGTCCACTTCCCCGCCGGCCCGGCCCCGGACCCCGTGATCCTGGTGGTCGAGGACGACACGCCGCTCCGGGCCGTGTTCGCCATGGCCCTCAGCGGGCTCGGCCCCCGGGTGGTGGAGGCCTCGAACGGCGAGGAAGCCCTGAGCGCCGCCGACGAGCACGACCTGGCCGCGGTGGTGATCGACAGTCACCTGCCCGAGAAGAGCGGCCTCGAGGTGCTCTCGGCGTTGCGAGCCCGTCCGGAGACGGCCAGGGTGCCCGTGATCTTCGTGACCGGCGTGAGCGAGTTGGACGAACGGGTCAAGGCCCTCGACGCCGGCGCCTACGACTACCTGGTGAAGCCCGTCGAGATCGACGAGCTGCGGGCCCGGGTGCGCTCGCAGCTGACCCATTACCAGGACCGCCTGGGCGAGGAAGACCGGCTCAGGCGGCTGGCCGCGGCGGCCACCACCCTTTCCCGGGCCCGTACGGACAGGTCCGTGGAGCTCATCGCCGCCGCTGCCTGCCGCCAGCTCGGACAGCTCCACGACAGCGTCGATCTCGCCATCCACGCCTTCATGGGCGAGGGGAGCGCCGAGTGCCTGGCCGAGCATCGCCGGGACGGTGACACCACCCCCGGGGGACGGCCGCTGGATCCCGACCAGGCCCGCCGGGCCCACCAGCGCGCCGTGGGCGGGCCCTGGGTGGAGACCACCCACGCCGAGCTCGTCCACGTCGGGGGCACGGCGCCCGTGCTGCCCGGCCCCCGTACCGCCGCATGGGTACCCCTGGCCACGTCCGACCAGGTCCTCGGCGTCGTGGTCATCACGGCCGACGGCGTGGTGGTGGAGGACCTCGTCGGACGGGTCACCCAGGCCATGGTGACGGCCGTGGAGTTCGCCCCCACCATCTCCTCCCTGCTGGGCCCCGGCCTCGAGCAGCGCAGCGCCTCACAGGAGCGGCGCACCCGGCTGCGGCAGGTCATGGAGGGGGGCTTCTTCCCCGTCTTCCAGCCCATCATGGAGCTGAACGACCGCAGGGTGCAGGGCTACGAGGCGCTCACCCGATTCGCCGACGGCACCAGGCCGGAGCTGCGCCTGGCCGAGGCGGCCAGCCTTGGGGGCCTGGTCGCCCTCGAAGCAGCGCTGTTCCGGGCCGCGCTCCGCGACGTGCCCGCCCTGCCGGAGGCCTCCTGGGTCAGCGTGAACGTGTCGCCCGGGCTGATCCTGGACACGCCGACCCTGCGAGAGGTGGTAGGTGGCCACGGTGACCCCCCACTGGTGCTGGAGATCACCGAGCACGACCGCATCGACGACTACGAGGCCATCCGGCGGGCCGTCGACGACCTCGGGGCGGAGATCCGACTCTCCGTCGACGACGCCGGGTCCGGCTACTCATGCCTGCGCCACATCCTCGACCTGCGCCCCGCCTTCATCAAGCTCGACCACAGTTGGGTCCGCGGCATCGAGGGAGACCCGGCTCGCCAGGCTCTCGTGGCCGGGTTGAGCCACTTCTCCAAGCGGACGGGCTGCGAGCTGATCGCCGAGGGCATCGAGACCGAGACCCAGCTGGAGACGCTGGTGCGCCTCGGGGTGGCCCTCGGCCAGGGCTACCACCTCGGCCGTCCGTGTCCGGTGCCCGGCCCGGAGGGCGGGGCCCACGTCTCCGCCGCCTCCCTGGAGCCGGCCCAGAGCCGCGCCTCCTCGGACCGCCACACGTCGAACAGCGACTGAGCCGCCGCCATCCGCCGTGGCGGGGGTCAACTGGTGGGGTCAACTACTGTGACCGGGTGACTGCGGAGCTCGACCCCCTGGCGACGGGCGTCGGTCAGCGGGCCGTCAGGGTGGCCTTCGTGGGCAAGGGCGGCGCCGGGAAGTCGGCCATCGCCGGGACCTTCGCCCGGGCGCTGGCCCGCCGGGGAGAGCCCGTGCTGGCCGTCGACTCCGACCCCATGCCCGGCCTGGCCTACTCCCTCGGGCTGGAGGTGACCGACGCGGCCATACCCGACGACGCCGTGGTGGAGAAGGCGGAGGGCGAGCCGGGGCCCCGCTTCCGGCTACGGCAGGGGCTCAACCCCGTAGACGCCGTCGAGCGCTACGCCGTCACCGGCCCCGACGGCGTCCGCTTCCTCCAGTTCGGAAAGCTGCGGGGCCACGTGGCCCCGCTGGTGCGGGCCCAGTTCGCCTTCCGCCAGATCGTCTCCGAGCTCCCCGCCGACCGGTGGAGCCTGGTCGGAGACCTCGCCGGCGGCACCCGCCAGGCCTTCATGGGATGGGGCGGCTACGCCCGCACGTTCCTCGTCGTGGTGGACCCCACGGCCAAGTCCATGCTTTCGGCACGGCGCCTGGCCCGCCTGGCCCAGAGCGGCGAGGCTTCCCACGACGTGGTGGCGGTAGCCAACCGGGTGCGGGAGCCCGGGGACGTGGAGACGGTCCGCAGGCGCACCGGGCTGGAGGTGGTGGCGGCCGTGCCGTGGGACGAGACCTTCGCCCGAGCCGAGCGGCTGGGACGGGCGCCCATAGACGAGGCGCCGGAGTGCCCTGCCGTCAGAGAGGTAGAGTCGTGGGTCGAGCGCCTGTTCGAGGAGGACGGATGAGGGTTGCGGTCGTCGGCAAGGGGGGTTCGGGCAAGACCACCACGTCGGCCGTGGTCGCTCGCACGCTGGCCCGCCACGGCATGTCGGTGGTGGCCCTCGACTGCGACAGCAACCCCAACCTGGGCATCTCGCTCGGGGTGGGCGACGACGAGACCGACCGGCTCGTCGCCATGCGCCAGGCTCTGGACGAGGGCGAGGGGCAGGCCCACGCCCCCACCTGGGACGAGCTGATCGAGCGCTTCGGCTCCGACGCCCCCGACGGCGTGCGCCTGGCCGTGGTCTCGAGGATCGAGAACCCCGAGCCGGGCTGACCCTGATGCGGGCTCTCACCCGAGCAGTTGCTCGGGAGCGTCGACTTCGGAGAGTCAGCCGTGATCGCCGACCTGGAGGCGGGCATCGGCACACTCACCCGCCTGGGTGACCAACGGGTGGACGCCGTCCTGGTGGTGGTGGAGCCCACGCCCAAGTCGGTCGAGGTGGGAACCCGGGCCGCGGACCTGGCCCGCGAGAAGTCGCTGGGCCGGGTGGTGGTGGTGGCCAGCCGGGTCCAGGGCGACGACGACCTGGCCACCATCCGCTCCGCCTTCTCCGGATACGAGGTCGTGGCCGTGCCCGACGATCCCGCCATCGTCGAGGCCGACCGCGACGGCGTGGCGCCCATCGACGCCACGCCCGAGGCGCCGGCGGTGAAGGCCCTGGAGGAGCTGGCCCGTAGCCTGCTGCCCGCCGCCGCCTGACGCCGGGCCCCCCACGACGACAGTCACTGCATTCTTGAGGACATAGCCCCCCGCCAGTCGGGGCTATGTCCTCAAGAAGGGCGGGGCCGGCTGCTCAGCCGTCCCCCTGGTACCGCCGACGATGGGGCTTGTCGGAGGCGTAGGAGTGCAGCGTGTAGTTCATGACCCGGTCGTGGGTCTCGGTGCGCTCCAGACGGAAGCCGGGCTCGTCCTCGGGCCGGTGGACGATGAACGCCAACCCGGTGGTCTGGCGGTGGTAGCGGGAGTCGAAGCAGGTCACCCGGATGTAGTGGTTGGGGAACGTCTCCCGGGCCCGGTTGATCTCCTCCATGATGTGGTCGAGATCATCCTCCTCGATGTCGAACTGGGGCAGGGCCCACATGTCCCAGTACACGTTCCGGGGATGCGGGTCGTCGGTGAACTCGATGCCCGCCGACCAGCCGTTGTTGGCCGCGTAGCGGAGCTGAGCCTTGATCTCCTCGTCGGTGAGGTCCGGGATGTGGGAGAAGGTGCCGTGGATGAGTCGCATCTGTCGCCCTTCCTACTGATCGGCCTTGTCGGTGGACTCGTACTCGAAGCTCACCGAGCCCCACACGTCGAGGGCGGCGTCGAGCTCGGGGCTGCGCTTGGCCAGCGTCCGCAGGACGTCCTCGCCCTCGCGCATGAGGTCCTTGCCCTCGTTGCGGGCCTTGACGATGCCCTCCAGGGCCACCCGGTTGGCGGTGGCGCCGGCGGCGATGCCCATGGGGTGCCCCACGGTGCCGCCGCCGAACTGGAGCACCACGTCCTCGCCCAGGTAATGGAGCAGCTGGTGCATCTGGCCGGCGTGGATCCCACCCGAGGCCACGGGCATGGTCCCGGGCAGCGAGGCCCACCTCTGGTCGAAGTAGAGCCCCCTGGAGGTGTCGCGCTCGACCTCGGGCAGCGTGAGGGTGTCGTAGTAGCCCCCGATGGTGTCGGGGTCGCCCTCGAGCTTGCCCACCACCGTGCCGGCGTGGATGTGGTCCACACCGGCCATGCGCATCCACTTGGCGATGACCCGGAAGTTGACGCCATGGGTCTTCTGGCGGGCGAAGGTGGCGTAGCCGGCCCGGTGGAGGTGGCAGATGATGCCGTTGGCCCGGCACCACTTGGCCATGGACTGGATGGCCGTGTAGCCGGTGGTGAGGTCGATCATGATGATGACCGTCCCCAGCTCCTTGGCGAACTCGGCCCGCTCGTACATGTCCTCCATGGTGGCCGCCGTGCAGTTCATGTAGTGGCCCTTGTACTCACCCGTCTCCTCCATGGCCCGCTGGACGGCCTCCATGACGTAGGAGAAGCGGTCCCGCCAGCGCATGAAGGGCTGACTGTTGATGTTCTCGTCGTCCTCGGTGAAGTCCAGGCCGCCTCGTAGGGCCTCGTAGACGACCCGGCCGTAGTTGCGGGCCGACAGCCCGAGCTTGGGCTTCACCGTGCAGCCCAGGAGGGGACGCCCGTACTTGTTGAGCATCTCCCGCTCCCTGATGATGCCGTGGGCCGGCCCCTGGAAGGTCTTGAGGTAGTGCTCGGAGATGCGCATGTCCTCGAGCCGCAGCCCCTTCAAGGCCTTGAACCCGAAGACGTTGCCGATGATGGACGACGCGAGGTTGGCGATGGAGCCTTCCTCGAAGAGGTCCATGTCGTAAGCCACGTACGCCATGTACTGCTGCGGGTCGGTGTCGGGAACCTCCTCGACGGCGTAGCACTTGCCCTGATAGCGGTCGAAAGCGGTCAGCCGGTCGGTCCACACCACCGTCCAGGTGGCGGTGGAGGACTCGCCTGCTACGGTGGCGGCCGCCTCCTCGGGCGGTACGCCGGGCTGGGGGATGATCCTGAACGCGGCCAGAAG
The DNA here is from genome assembly GCA_030776705.1 of Actinomycetota bacterium. Classification (GTDB taxonomy): domain Bacteria; phylum Actinomycetota; class Acidimicrobiia; order Acidimicrobiales; genus JALYHE01. Next base: position 5,383 of record JALYHE010000049.1, read on the forward strand.
GTCCGTGTCCTTGGGCTCGTAGTCGGGCTGCCAGAAGCCAAGCTCCGCGTAGGGGACGACCCCTGCCTGGGAGCGACTGTCCTTGGCGTTGCCACCTGCCATGTTTGCCCTTGCCTCCTCGGCATTCTCGTCTCAGCCGAAGCTATCTCATCTCGGATTTCGGCCCACTTGACACGCCGAGCCGCGAACGGCCCTTGCTAACATCACGCCGCTCTCGTTCTCGCAGGGGTCCTCGGCCGCCTGACGAGCCAGCGACTTCAAGGAGACCCGATGGCCGACAAGCAGATGAGCATGGACAAGGCCTCCCAGGGCAACGGGGCGGCCACCGACCGGCCCGTGTTGCTGGCCATCTGCGGGGACTCGGCCACGGGCAAGACCACCATCTCCGAGGGGCTGGTGTC
>JALYHE010000050.1 GCA_030776705.1 Actinomycetota bacterium
GAGCTCGCCGCGCTCGGCCATGAACAGGTTGTGCACCCACTCGGGCCCGGACTCCATGGAGACCACGGTGTGGATCAGCTCGACCCGGGGCAGGCCCGGGACGATGCCGGCCAGCAGGTGCTCCACCCGCGGGTGGGTGCCGCCGGACACCGCCACGGTGCACCCGTCGCAGGAGGCACCCACCATCCAGATCAGGTAGATCTTCTCCAGCGGGCCGATGCGAAGCGTGTCCTGGTCGGATACCAGGGCCCGGCTGCGCACGCCGATCGGGGCCAGCGGGTCCAGCGGGTCGTAGCCGTCGATGAGGCCGACGGCCGCCGACTTGGGCTCCTCGTAGGCGCCGATCTCGCCGCCGCCGGATCCGACCCCGGCCTCCCGGGTGGGCTCGGCCGTGACCCTCGTCTTCGACTGCTTCGTCAACCGCCGCTCTCCGCGGCCTGGATTCTCTGCCATCTCCTGAAGACTCCCCTTTCCTTCCTGTCGGGTGCTCTTCGATTGGTCCTGCTTAGATTCTTGTCCTTCTGTCCTGCTCTTGTCCTGTCCTGCTGTTGTCCGCTCCGGTGGCTCGCATCACGGTGGCACCACCGTCAAGGTCGGGTATATGTACCGTACACCTATCTGGCCGGGCCGTGCACGTCACCCGAGACCTCGGTCCTCTACGTGCTCAGTTCACGGTCGGCTATGTGTACCGTACACCTATCTGGCCGGGCCGTGCACGGCAGCGTACACTTCAGGAGAATTTTTCTCTCGTCGTCCCGGTTGGCAAGCGAGAGACGACTCAGGAGGCAGCCTTGGACGAGATGGTGCACCCCCCCAAGTCAGAAGCCCTGCGGGAGCTGTACTGGCGCAGCGAGATCCTCCAGGTCATGTACTGGCTCCGAGGCGAGGGCTTCGGGGACCAGGTGGACCCCGCCCTGCTGGAGCGGTTCCTCGGCGTGGAGGCCGCCATCGGAGTGCAGTACCTGAACCAGCTCGTGGACGAGGGCTACCTCGAGCGGGCCGAGGGCCGCTACCGCCTGTCGGAGGCCGGGGCCCGGGAGGGCGGCCTCGAGTTCGCCGCCTCCTTCGACGAGCTGACCCGCCCGAGCCACGGTGAGTGCAGCGCCGACTGCTGGTGCCACAACTCGCCCGAGGAGGCCGAGGCCTGCGCCGCCGAGCGTGCCGGCCATGACCAACACGACCACTGAGCGTGGATCTGGTGGGCCGATGACGAAGCGGGAGGAGCCTCAGGGCGGTCTGCCCCGCAACTACCTGAGGGCCACGCTGCTGCTCCTCATCGGCGAGGCGCCGGCCCACGGCTACGAGCTGATGGAGCAGATCGGCGAGCTGGGCCTGCGCACCATCGACGCCGGCGGCCTGTACCGGGCGCTGCGGGTGATGGAGGCGGACGGCCTCGTGGCCTCGGCCTGGGAGCACTCGGCTTCCGGACCGGCCCGACGCACCTACACCCTCACCCAGGAGGGCTACGAGTGGCTCCACGCCTGGGCCGGTGCCCTTCGCGAGACGCACCGCTACCTCTCCGCCTACCTGAGCCGCTACGAAGCCGTCGAGGTCGCCGGCTCGCCCCCCGCCGCTGCCGGTGACGGAGGCACGGCGCCCAGGGGCTCCGGCGCCGAGGTCTCGCCGTGAGCTCGCTGCGCCTGGCCGTGGCCGGCAAGGGCGGGGCCGGCAAGACCACGCTGTCGGCCACCCTGGCCCGGACCCTGGCCAGACAGGGCCGCCAGGTCGTCGTCGTAGACGCCGACAGCAACCCCAACGTGGCCGTGGCCCTCGGCTGCGACCGCACCAGGGTCGCGGCCATCCCGCCCCTTCCCACCAAGCTGGTGTCCCGGCGCCTCGACGGCGGGCCCCGGCTGGTGGAGCCCGTCCCCGCCGTCGTCGAGCGCTACGGCGCGGTTGCGCCCGACGAGGTGTCGGTCGTCCACATGGCCATGCCGGCCCACGCCGACGAGGGTTGCCTGTGCTCGGCCCACGCCACCGTGAGCGGGATGCTGGCCGACGCCGCCGCCCTCCCCGACGCCGTCACCATCGTGGACCTGGAGGCCTCCCCCGAGCACCTCAGTCGGGGGACCACGCGCCACGTCGACGTGCTCCTCATGGTGGTGGAGCCGTACTGGCGCTCGCTGGAGACGGCCAAGCGCATGGCCGCCCTCGCCGCCGAGCTGCCCATCCCGCACGTGGGTGTGGTCGGCAACAAGGCCAGGTCGCCGGCCGACGCCGAGGCCATCGCCGCCTTCTGCGCCGGGGCCGGGCTCACGCTCGACGGCCAGCTGCCGTGGAGCGACGCCGTCCTCGACGCCGACAAGGCGGGGGTGCCGCTGATCGACCACGACCCGGGCAGCCCGGTGGTGCAGGCCGTGTCCGACCTGGCCGAGCGGCTCCTGGCCGGGGTTCGGCCGCCGGCGTAGCACCGGGGCCCGACTAGGTGTAATCTACACCTAGTCGACCTCCTCGGAGGGAAGACGGACGGGAGAAGACGTGGACGGCTGGACGATCGGGCTGCTGGTAGGGATGGCTCTGCTGGCCCTCCTCGTGGTCGGTCTCACGATGGTGGTGAAGGCGGCCGCCACCACCGCCGAGACGGCCAAGGCAGTGCTGGCCAGCCTCGAGGAGGTAAGGGCCAACACCGCCCCGCTGGCCCAGCTGGCGGCGCTGGACTCGGCCCAGCCCGCCCCGCCAGGCAGCGGGGAGGCCGGGAGAGCGAGTGCGGTGCCGGAAGCCGAGCCGGGCGGGAGCAGCGGAAGCAAAAGTCAGGACAGGTGGTTGAATTGACCAGAGCCCCAGGAGGTTTCCCATGTGCCTAGGTATCCCCGGCCAGGTGGTCGAGATCGTCGACGCCCACGAACACAAGGCCATCGCCGACGTGGAGGGCGTGCGGCGCGAGATCAACGTCGGGCTGGTCATGGGCGACGAGGGGGGCCTGTCGGTCGGTGACTGGGTCCTCATCCACGTCGGCTTCGCCATGAGCAAGATCGACGAGGAGGAGGCGGCCAGCACCCTCGATTTCATGCGGGGCCTGGGCGAAATGTTCGAGGACGAGGTCGAGCAGTTCAAGGAGAGCACGCCGCTGTGACGTTGGCCGACCAGGTCCTGCACCCTGGGGCCTCGGACACCGACATCGGCGGCCTGGCCGACGACCTGGCGCGCGCCTCGCTGGCCCTGGCCCGGCGCTTCGCCGCCGGGGGCACCCTGTGGTGCGCGTCGCCCACGTGGCCGTTCCACGCCCACCACGTGGCCGTGGAGTTCGTACATCCCGTCATCGTGGGCAAGCGGGCCCTGCCCGCCGTCACCGTGCCCGCCGGCGAGGACCTGGTGTCCACCCTCCGCGCCACCACCCGCTCGGGCGACATGGTGCTGGCCGTCGCCGGCGCCGGCGAGTCCGACGTGGCCGACGCCATGCGGCGGGGGCCGGCGTGGGGCGTGGAGACGGTGTGGCTCGGGGCGGGGCGCAGGCCCGAGGCGGGCGCCGCCGACCACGTGCTGTGGCTGGGCACCGACGACGTGCTCCAGGCCTCCGAGCAGTTCGTGCGCATCTACCACATGCTCTGGGAGCTCACCCACGTGTGCTTCGAGCACCCCGGTCTGCTGAAGCCCAGCCCCGAGGTGTGCGAGGAGGAGGTCTGCATCACCTGCTCGGACGAGGGGCGCCTGGCCGAGGTCGTCACGGTGGACGGCGACGAGGCCGTCGTGCGCACCGCCGAGGGCAGGGAGCGCATCGACACCAGCTTGATCGACGTCCCGACCGCCGGGGACCTGGTGCTGGTGCACGCCGGCTCGGCCATCTCACTGGAGCGGAGCGAGGCGTGACCTCCCGGGAGGCCACCGACTTCCTCTACCCCTTCATCGAGGGCGACGAGCGGGACTCGGCGTCGCTGCTCGCCGACCTGGCCCGCTCGGCCCAGGGCAAGTGGGCTCAGAGCGCCGCCCTCCGGGAGGAGACCCTGACCCGCTGCGACGATCAGCTGCGGGCCGCGGCCCGGGCCATGGCCGAGCGCTTCGCCGCCGACGGCCAGCTCTTCACGTTCGGCAACGGGGGCAGCGCCACCGACGCCGACGGCGTGGCCCAGCTGTTCACCAAGCCGCCGTGGGGCCAGCCCCTCCCGGCCCGCTCCCTCGCCGCCGACCAGGCCCTCCTCACCGCCCTGTCCAACGACATCGGCTTCGACGTCGTCTTCTCCCGCCAGCTGATCGCCTACGGCCGGGCCGGCGACATCGCCTTCGGCACGTCCACCAGCGGAAACTCCGAGAACCTGCTCATGGCCTTCGCCGAGGCCAGGAAGCGGGGGATGCTCACGGTCGGGCTGGCCGGCTACGACGGCGGCCGCATGGCCGTCAGCGAGGACCTCGAGCACTGCCTCGTGGTGCGCTCCGACAGCGTGCACCGCATCCAGGAGTCCCAGACGTCGGTGGCCCAGGCCCTGTGGGCCCTCGTCCAGGAAGAGATCGCCA
>JALYHE010000051.1 GCA_030776705.1 Actinomycetota bacterium
GATCGTGGGAGCCGGCGGGGCCGGCCTGCGGGCGGCCATCGAGGTGGCCGGCAAGTGCCGGACGGCGGTCCTCACCAAGCTGTACCCCACCCGGTCCCACACGGGGGCGGCGCAGGGCGGGATGTGCGCCGCCCTAGCCAACGTCGAAGAGGACTCGTGGGAGTGGCACACCTTCGACACGGTGAAGGGCGGCGACTACCTGGTCGACCAGCCCGCGGCCGAGATCATGTGCCGGGAGGCCATCGACGCCGTAATCGAGCTCGAGCACTTCGGGCTGCCGTTCAACCGCACGCCCGAGGGCAAGATCGACCAGCGCCGCTTCGGCGGCCACACCCGCAACCACGGCGAGGCGCCGGTGCGGAGGGCCTGCTACTCGGCCGACCGCACCGGACACATGATCCTCCAGACCCTGTACCAGCAGTGCGTGGCCCGTGACGTCAACTTCTTCAACGAGTTCCACGTGCTCGACGTGGCCTTCGCCGACGGGCGGGTGGCGGGCGTGGTCGCCTACGAGCTGGCCACAGGTGCCCTGCACGTGTTCTCCACCAAGGCCGTGCTCTTCGCCACCGGCGGCTTCGGCAAGTTCTTCAAGGTCTCCTCCAACGCCCACACCCTCACCGGCGACGGGCCCGGGCTTCTCTACCGGCGGGGCGTCCCGCTGCAGGACATGGAGTTCTTCCAGTTCCACCCCACCGGCATCTACAAGCTGGGCATCCTGCTGTCAGAGGCGGCTCGGGGGGAAGGCGGCATCCTGCGCAACGACGCCGGAGAGCGCTTCATGGAGCACTACGCCCCCACGGTGAAGGACCTGGCCCCTCGGGACATGGTCTCGCGGGCCATCCAGAGCGAGGTCCTCGAGGGGCGGGGCGTGGGCGAGTCCAAGGACGCCGTCCACCTCGACCTCACCCACCTCCCGCCGGCCCAGATCGACGCCAAGCTGCCCGACATCACCGACTTCGTGCGCACCTACCTCGGCCTCGAGCCCAAGACCGAGCCCATTCCCATCCAGCCCACTGCCCACTACGCCATGGGCGGCATACCCACCAACGTCGACGGAGAGGTCGTCGATGCCGAGGGGCGGGTCCTCCCCGGTCTGTACGCCGCCGGTGAGTGCGCCTGTGTGAGCGTGCACGGCTCCAACCGCCTGGGCACCAACTCCCTGCTCGACATCGTTGTGTTCGGCAAGCGGGGCGGGAGGGCCATGGTGGAGTTCGTTCGGACCAGCGACCGGGCCGACCTGCCCGACGGGGCCGAGGACGACGTCAGGGGCAGGGTCGAGCGCCTGACATCCGACGGGCGCGGCGACGAGGGGCAGACGGGCGAGAAGGTGGCGCCCATCCGAGCCGACCTCCAGGAGGCCATGACCGAGAAGGCGTTCGTGTTCCGCTCGGAGGAGACCCTGTCGTCCATGCTGTCCACCCTGAGCGACCTGGCCGCCCGCTACGAGCAGGTGACCGTCGACGACAAGGGCGCCACCTTCAACTACGACCTCACCGAGGCGCTGGAGCTGGGGTACCTCCTCGACCTGGCCGAGGCCCTGGTGGTGAGCGCCCGGGCCCGCACCGAGAGCAGAGGCGCCCAGTACAGGACCGACCACCCCCTCCGGGACGACGCCAACTGGATGCGCCACACCCTGGCCACCCGGCGGGCGGACGGCACGGTGGAGCTGGCCTACAAGCCCGTCGTGGGCGGCAAGTACCTCCCCATGGAGCGCAAGTACTGAGCAACCCACACGCTGTCCATGTCGCAATCATGGACCAACAGGGGGTCCATGATCGCGACATGGACGACGGACGATGGGGCACGAGAAGTGCTTGCGGATCGAACTCGCGTTCGATATGCTTGCTTGCACCATTCCCCCTGAGTCGCCCGACGAGCGAGGTCGTCGCCGTGTGCACACTGGTGGGGGAGCTGCAAGAGGCACTGGAACATCTGGTGGCCGTGCTCGACCCCGACGACGTCCCCCTGCCCGAGGCACCCGGCGCCTGGGAGGCCTTCGCTGCGATCGAGCGCTTGGCAGGGGCGGCCAAGACGTTGCTGGCCCGGCGGGTGGAGGAGTCGCGGGTATGGCGGCGCAAGGGCCACCGCTCGGCGGCCGAGTACCTCGCTGCCAAGGCTGGGGCGGCTGCCGGAGCAGCTCGGGCCGAGCTCGAGGCCTCGAAGAGGCTGGTGAGCCTGCCCGCCACCGAGACCGCCCTGCGAGCCGGGGCTCTCTCCGGTCCTCAGGTCCAGGCCATCACCGACGGCGCATCAGCCAACCGGGGAGCCGAGAGTCGCCTGCTCCAACAGGCCGGGAGGGCCAGCCTGGCCGAGCTACGGACCGAGTGCGCCCGCGCCAGGGCAGCTGCCGACGCTGACCCCGACGAGTCGTACCGGCGAATCCGACGGGCCCGGCGCCTTCGTCGGTACTGCGACGCCGAAGGGGCCTGGAACCTGCACGCCCGTGGCCCGGTCGACGCCGGCGCTCAGCTGGAGGCGGCCCTGGAGCCGCTCGTCGAGGAGCGTTTCCGGCAGGCTCGCGCCGCAGGCGAGCGGGAGGACCGGGAGGCCTACGCCTTCGACGCGCTCGTGGAGCTGGCCCGCCGGGCACGCCGGGGCTCCTCCGGCGCTGGTCACGAGGACGACCCGAACGAGAGACACCAGGACGAGGGCCATCAGTCACTGCCCACCTACCTGATGGTCCTACGAGCCGACCTGGAGGCCCTGGTACGGGGATCCGTGCAGGGCGAGGAGCAGTGCGAGATCGACGGCCTCGGTCCAGTCCCCGTCCGCACCGCCCGGGCCCTGCTGGGCGACTCGGTGCTGAAGCTGGTGCTCACCCGCGGCAGCGACGTGGCCAACGTCATCCATCTGGGAAGGGGGCCGACGGCGGCGCAGCGAGTGGCGCTGCTGTGGTCACAGGCCGGCTGCACGGCCGAGGGCTGCAACCGGAGGTGGGTGGAGATCGACCACCGCATCCCCTGGGCCGAGACTCGTCACACCCGCCTCAGCGAGCTCGACGCGCTGTGCCCTCAACACCATTCCCTCAAGACGCACGAGGGCTGGGCCCTGGCCGAGGGAGCGGGCAAACGCCCCATGGTCCCTCCCGACGACCCTCGCCACCCGGGCAGCGGAAGGAGCTGCGGCCGCGGGCCACCAAGGGCCTCCTGACCCTCGGTTACCCTGAGTCGATGGCGCTCGTCGAGGTGGAGCTTAGGGTCAAGCGCTTCAACCCCGACACCGACCCCAAGCCTCGCTGGCAGACGTTCACGGTGCGGGCCGAGCCCACCGACCGGGTCCTCGACGCCCTCCACACCGTGCGCTGGGAGCACGACGGGACCCTCGCCTTCCGCCGCTCCTGCGCTCACGGCGTGTGCGGCTCGGATGCCATGGTCATCAACGGCGCCAACGCCCTGGCCTGCGTGGTCCTGGTCAAGGACGCCGGCGGCGACGCCGGGACGATCACCGTCGAGCCCATCAGGGGCCTGCCCGTGATCAAGGACCTGGTCGTGGACATGGAGCCCTTCTTCGCCCAGTACCGGTCTGTCCTGCCCTACCTGGTCAACGCCGACGACCCGGGCTACACCGAGCGGCTGCAGTCGCCCGAGGAGCGGGCCCGCTACGACGACACCACCAAGTGCATCCTGTGCGCGGCCTGCACCACGGCCTGCCCTATCTATTGGGGCAACTCCCAGTACGTCGGGCCGGCCGCCATCGTCAACGCCCACCGCTTCGTGTTCGACAGCCGAGACCAGGCCGGTGAGCGGCGCCTCGACGTCTTGAACCAGCGCTCCGGCGTCTGGCGGTGCCGGACCGCCTTCAGCTGCTCCGAGGCCTGCCCCCGCGGCATCAAGGTCACCCAGGCCATCGAGGAGGTCAAGCGGGCCCTCCTCTACGAGCGCATCTAGCCCAGCCTCAGCCCTGGCGCTGGAGGCGGATCACGCCGCAGGCCAGACGGGGGCCACCCGAGGCCCCCTGGACACCGGGCTGTCCCCGGTCCCGCTCCTTGTGCACCACGACGGCGCTGCCGTCGGCGTCGAAGAGGCTGAGTGGCCCGGGCGAGAGCGTGACCCGGTTGGTGATGGTCGTGAGTCTGCCCAGGCCGCCCTTGCCGACCTCCAGGTTGGGCAGGTCCCCGGCGTGGAAGGGGTGGTTGGCGTCCGGAGAGGGGTTGCCGTAAGGCCCCGGGTCGAAGTGACCACCGGCGCTCGTGAAGCCGGGCGGGTCACAAGTGCCCCGCTCGTGGATGTGGAAGCCGTGGACCCGCCGGGGCTCGAGCCCCTCGATGCGAGCCCCCACCCGGACGCCGGGCACGGGCCGGAGCCGGCCCGGTGGCCCCTCCACGAAGGTGACCTCCCCGTCGATGCCCGAGCCCGGCACGCCCCTGACCACGGCCCTGGCCCTGAGCGACGCTCCCCGGTCCGCCCCGCCCTCTCCGTCCTCGGCGCAGGCCACGAGCGAGGCCGCCGCCACGAGAGCCCCGAGCACCCAACCTGTCGACCGCGCCCGCCTGCCAGACGTCCTCACCACCCCCCGGCAAGTGAGGCTATGACCCTGCCCGTGGTCTGAGCCACTCGGCCCAGCCCGTCCCTCCCGGACGACCGGGGGCGGCGAAGCGGCACAGCCACCTCTCCAGCACGGCATGCCTGCCGCCCGCCTCGAGCGCCAACGGTGCCCGGTGCAGAGGCTCCACGCCGACGTCCTCGGGGAGGGGCTCGAGCAGCTGGGGCGTCCCGTCGTCCAGACGGCCACCCAGCCAGGACCTCGCCGGCGTCAGCGAGTCCACCGCTTCCCGGGCATGACGGCGCCACCCGTGGCCGTCGAAGGCAATGGTCTCCACCCCGGCACCCCCCACCAGCACCTCACCATGCACGGTCCCGGGCTGGGCGTAGCGGCGCTCATCGCCGACCACCTTCGCTCCCGCCTCCCACTCCAGGTCCAGACCCAGCGCCACCCGGTCGCCCCTCTCGCCGGCCAGGGCCTGGTCCGGGTCGTCCAGGGCCACGCCGAAGGCCTCCAGGCCGAGGGACCAGTGCTCGAAGGGAACCTCGCAGTTGATGTTGGCCCACAGCCCTTCGGAGCGGACGTCCCGCGACCCGGGCTGACGAGGGAGGGGCACCTCCAGGTCGCGGACGAGCAGGTAGGGCCGGCCGTCCCCCACCAGCCCGGCCCAGTACCAGCCGACGCCGGCGCGGGGGCGGAAGGTGATCCCGACGAAGCCGCCCAATGAGCCGTCGGCCGAGAAGAAGTCGAACGCCCACGACTCGGCCTCGGCTGGGTGCCGGCGCTCCCAAGAGGCGGGGGGCACGTACTAGACCTTTCCTCATGGCGCGCTACCTCAGCCAGGAGTGGTTCGAGGAGGTCAACGCGGCCGCCCGGCGGGAGCACGAGCGTGCCCCCCGGCCCGCGGGCGGCGAGCTGACGCTGCAGCAGATCGTCAGCGGTGGCCCGGACGGTGACGTGCGGTACTGGGTCCGGGTCGGCCACGGCGCCCTCCAGGCCGGGCTCGGGGAGGCCGCCGACGCCGACGCCACCGTCAGCCAGTCGTGGGAGACGGCCGTCGCCGTGGTCAAGGGTGATCTCGACGCCCAGGCCGCGCTGATGGCGGGCAGGATCCGCCTCTCGGGCAACGCGGCGTCGCTGGTCGAGCACCAAGAGGCGCTGCGAGGCCTCCACGCTGCCTTCGCCGACGTCCACCGCCGCACGTCCTACCGGTGAGCGACGAGGGCGAGCCCCCGGCCGCGGGCAAGGCGGGGCGGCCCCGGGCGTCGCCGTTCGTGCGGTGGGGCCTGGCCGGCGGCGTGGCGGTGTTCGTGGCCCTGCTCATCACCGTCATCGCCGGCAACAGGGAACCGGAACTGCCTCCGCGCACCGTGCAGGACCAGGAGTTCGTCCGGCGGGCCAACGCCGCCTGCGGGCGGGTCCTGCCCCCCCTCCGGGAGGACCGCCAGCGCCGGGCCCGCAGAGGCGAGGAGGCGGCGGTGAGGCGGAGCATGGAGAGGGCCGCCGACGAGCTGGAGCGGCTGGCCGGCGAGGTGCGGGCGATCCCCGTGGCCGCCGACGACCAGGCCGACGTGGGGCGGTGGCTGGGGGACTGGGACGCATACGTCGACGTGGGGCGGCGCTTCGCCGACGCCTTGGGCCGCCGGGACGACGACAGCTACGGGCCGCTGGCGGCCGAGAGCAGCAGGCTGAGCGAGCGCATCTTCGCCTTCTCCCAGGCCAACGGCGTGCGGGAGTGCGTGTTTTGACCCTCGAGGTGCTGTCGAGCCGGGTCCTGCTGCGCCCGCTCGACCTCGAGCGCTCGTTGGACTTCTACGGCCGCACCTTGTCGCTCGCCGTCTACCGTGAGTTCGGCGCCGGCGCCAACCGCGGGGTCGTGTTCTTCCTCGGAGGGGGCTTCCTCGAGGTGTCGGGCCGCTCCTCCACCCCGGCCGGTCCCAACCTGAGCCTGTGGCTGCAGGTGCGAGACGTGGACGCCGTCCACGACCACCTCAGGGCCGGCGGAGTGGACATCCTCCAGCGCCCCACGGACGAGCCATGGGGGCTCCGGGAGATGTGGGTCGCCGATCCCGACGGCGTCCGCATCGCCGTGATCCAGGTGCCCGAGGACCACCCACTGCGACGCCGGTGAGCGTGCCGGTACTCTCGGATGAGACGTTTCCCGGCGGGAAAGGGGATGAGACGTGACGCTGGCCGAGGTGATCGACGACCAATTCCTGAGGCGGTACCGCGAGCTGCTCGACGCCGAGGATGCCGCCTTCGACGAGTTGGAGCACGCCTACGAGGACGGCGACCGCTCCCATTTCGAGGCCGACCTGGCCGCCTGGCAGGACGCCATCGAGAAGCGGATCGCCTACCTGCGCAGGGTGGGGGTACAGCTGGAGCCCGCCGCCCCCTGACCGGCGCCGCCGGCCGGCCCGCCCGGCAGCCGCAACACACGTCCAGTAGCAGACAGCTAGCCGAGCAGGTCCTCCACGGCGCGGCGCTCGACCAGCAGCTCCTCGGTGGTGAGACGCAGCTTCTCTTGGGCGAAGTCGTCCAGCACGAAGCCCTCGGCCACTGACCACGACGAGCCGTCGCTGACCACGGGGAAGCCGAACTGCAGGTCCTCGGGCACCCCGTACTCGCCCCTGCTGGCCACGGCCAAGGCGGTGTTGTCGCCGGCGGGGGTGGGATCGAGGAGGCTGCGGACGGAGTCGATCACGGCGCTGGCCGCGGACCCGGCCGAGGAGGCCCCCCGGGCGGCGATGATGGCCGCCCCTCGCTGCTGCACGGTGGTGACGAAGTCGCGGCGCAGCCAGTCGGGGTCGCCGATCACCTCAGGGGCGGGCCGGCCCCTGATGGTGGCGTTGAGGAAGTCCGGGTACTGGGTCGCGGAGTGGTTGCCCCACACCGCCACGTTGTTGACCTCTGTCACCGGCACGCCCGCCTTCCTCGCCAGCTGGGCCCTGGCCCGGTTCTGGTCCAGGCGGGTCATGGCGAACCACCGCTCGGCCGGCACGCCCGCGGCGTTGGACCGTGCGATGAGGCAGTTGGTGTTGCACGGGTTGCCTACCACGAGGACCCGCACGTCGTCGGCCGCCCCGGATGCGATGGCCCGACCCTGGGGCTTGAAGATGCCGCCGTTGACCCGGAGCAGGTCCCCTCGCTCCATGCCGGCCTTGCGGGGCACCGACCCCACCAGGAGGGCCCAGGACGCGCCGTCGAACGCCTCGGCTGGGTCCGATGTCGTCACCACCCCGGCCAGCACGGGGAAGGAGCAGTCCTCGAGCTCCATGGCCACCCCCTCCAGGGCGGGCAGGGCCGGTTCGACCTCGAGGAGGCGCAGGACCACGGGCTGCTGGGGGCCCAGCAGCTGGCCCGAGGCCACCCGGAACACCAGGGCGTAGCCGATCTGGCCAGCGGCACCGGTGACGGTGACCTGAACAGGCCTGCTGGTGGCCATCCGTGGGATGGTCGTCCGCCTACAGGCGGTCGACGATGGCCGAGGCGAACTCGGAGCACTTCACCTCGGTGGCTCCCTCCATGAGCCGGGCGAAGTCGTAGGTGACTATACGGTCGGCGATGGTGGCCTCGAGGCCGCGCACGACATCGGAGGCGGCCTCGTGCCACCCGAGGTGCTCGAACATCATCACGCCCGACAGGAGCAACGAGCCCGGGTTGACCTTGTCCTGGCCGGCGTACTTGGGGGCGGTGCCGTGGGTGGCCTCGAAGATGCCGTGCCCGCTCACGTAGTTGATGTTCCCGCCCGGAGCGATGCCGATGCCGCCCACCTGGGCCGCCACCGCGTCCGACAGGTAGTCACCGTTCAGGTTGGTGGTGGCGATCACGTCGAAGTCCTCGGGGCGGGTCAGGACCTGCTGGAGCGTGATGTCGGCGATGGCGTCCTTCACCAGGACCCGGTCGCCGGGCTGGCCCCCGCAGTCGTCCCATCCCACGGCCACGTCGGAGAACTCTTCCCTGGTGAGCTCGTAGCCCCAGTTGCGGAAGGCGCCCTCGGTGAACTTCTGGATGTTTCCCTTGTGCACCAAGGTGACGCTCTTGCGGCCCCGGTCCACGGCGTAGTTGATGGCGGCCCGGACCAGGCGCTTCGAGCCCGTCACCGAGATGGGCTTTATGCCCACGCCCGAGTCGGGCCGCACCACCCACCCGAGCTCGTCGTGGAGCAGCTCGATGAGACGCTTGGCCTCCGGAGTCCCCTGCTCGGCCTCCAGGCCGGCGTAGATGTCCTCGGTGTTCTCGCGGAAGATCACGATGTCGACCTTCTCCGGGTGCTTGACCGGCGACGGCACACCCTGGAACCACCGCACCGGGCGCAGGCAGACATAGAGGTCGAGGATCTGGCGGAGGGCCACGTTGAGGGAGCGGATGCCCCCGCCCACCGGGGTGGTGAGCGGCCCCTTGATGCCGATCAGGTGGGTGCGGAAGGCGTCGACCGTCTCTGCCGGGAGCCACTCGCCCGTCTCGTCGTAGGCCCGCTGGCCGGCCAGCACTTCCTCCCAGGCGATGCTGCGCCCGTGCTTGGCGGCGGCGGCATCGAGGACCGACCTGGCCGCGGGCCAGATGTCGACGCCCGTGCCGTCCCCCTGTATGAAGGGGATGATCGGCTGGTCCGGCACCTGGAGGGCCCCGTCTGGACCCATCGTGATCACGTCAGGCATCCCGTGAGCGTAGCCACCGGTCCCTTCGCCAAGATGTGGCCGTGAGCGACCGGGTCGAGCTCGTCTGGTACGGGGACGACGCTCCCTGGTACGACCACGGGCCCCAGCACCCCCTGCGGCCGGCCCGGGTCATCCTCACCCGTCGGCTCATCCACGACTACGGGATCCTGGACGGACGGCGGGTGGCGGAGACGCCGGCCCGCGACGCCACCCGCGACGAGCTCCTTCTGGTGCACGGCGAGGACTACGTGGACGCCGTCACCCGTGCCGGGCACGGCGAGAGCGGGCCGTGGGGACGGTTCGGGTTCGGCCCCGGGGACAACCCCGTCTTCCCCCACATGCACGAGGCCTCGCGCCGCGTGGCGGGTGCCTCGCTGGCCGCGGCCGAGGCCGTCCTCTCGGGTCGGGCCGACCACGCCTTCAACCCCGCCGGGGGGCTGCACCACGCCATGCCGGCCCGGGCCAGCGGCTTCTGCGTGTACGACGACCCGGCCATAGCCATCGCCTGGCTCCTGGAGCAGGGAGTGGGGCGGGTGGCCTACGTCGACGTCGACGTCCACCACGGCGACGGCCCCCAGGCCGTCTTCTACCAGGACCCCCGGGTCCTCACCGTCTCGCTCCACCAGGACGGGCGGACGCTGTTCCCCGGGTCCGGCTTCGTCGACGAGCTCGGTGAGGGCGACGCCCGGGGCACCAAGGTGAACGTGGCCCTGCCCCCGCTCACCGGCGACGACGGCTGGCTGGCCGCCTTCCGCCAGGTCGTGCCTCCGCTGGTGGAGGGGTGGCGACCCGAGGTCCTGGTCACCCAGCTCGGCTGCGACACCCATCGCACCGACCCCCTGGCCAACCTGGTGCTCAGCACCGCCGCCTACCGGAAGACGGCTTCCATGCTGCACGACCTGGCCCACCGGGCCGCGGGCGGGAGGTGGGTGGCCACAGGCGGCGGCGGCTACCAGTGGGCCCGGGTGGTGCCCAGGGCGTGGACCATCTACTTCGCCGAGATGGCGGGCGTCGAGCTCTCCGACCAGCTGCCCCGGTCGTGGGTCCAGGCCGCGGCGCGGGAGGCGGGCCAGCAGCTCCCCGGCCAGCTGTCGGAGCCGCCCGCCGAAGGCCTCGGGCCGGACAGTCGAGCGGTGGACGCTGTGGTGGACAGGGTGAAGGAGGCCGTCTTCCCCTTCCACGACCTGGCCTGAGGCGGCCGGGCGCCAATCGGTCAATCAGTACAGGAAGCTGTCAGATGATGCGCCCCTGTTACCCTCCGGCGCGTGGGCAGGACGTCGTCGCCGAGGCGAGGCCCTTCGACCTTCCTCCCCCTCCTGGTCTCCCTGGCCGGTGCCGTCGTCGTGGTCAGCTGCGCAGGGGACTCCGAGGGCAGCATCAAGACCGCAACCGTGTTCGAGTCCCCCGAGGGACGCTTCCGAGTCGAGCTCCCGGCGCGGCCCGAGCGCCGGCAACAGACGGAGACCACCGACGGCGTGGCCATCACCGTCATCGCCTTCACGGCCGAGGTCGGCGACGAGGCCTACTCGGTGGCCTTCAGCGACATGCCCCCCGCGGTGCTGAGGCAGCGCCCTGCCGACCGGCTGAAGGGCGTCCCCGAGGGGGCGGCGGCCAGGCTGCCCGGGAAGGTGCGCTCGTCGAGGCCCACGACGTTCCAGGGTGCGGACGCCGTCGACTACGTGATCGACGGCGAGGGCAAGGCACGAGGCAGCGTGGCGGCGGCCAAGGCCTTCCTGGCCGGCAGTCGGCTCTACGTGCTCCAGGCCGTGAGCAAGGGCGGGGAGAGGCCCTTCTTCGACCGCATGGTGGCGTCGTTCACGTTGACGGGCTGACCGCTGGTAGCCGGTCGTCCTCGTACTCGCCTTGGGGCAGAATGCGGGCATAGGAGCAGCGGCGATCGGAGGCGAGCATGGAAGCGAGAGAAGGTGATCGCCTGGTCGTGGAGGGGGCCAAGGTGGGCCAGGCGCCCCGAGGTGGTCAGGTCCTCGAGGTCATCACCGGCCCGCAGGGCCAGCACTACCGGGTGCGGTGGGACGACGGCCACGAGTCCGTCTTCTTCCCCAGCTCTGACGCCAGGGTGGAGCAGGCCGCCTCGCCCTGACCCTCACGCCGGCGCAGGCGCCGGCGACGGCCCGAGGCCGAGGTTGGCGTAGATCTCCCGGGTCGCGGCGGAGCGGTTGAGCGTGTAGAAGTGCAGGCCCGGCGCCCCGGCGTCGAGGAGGTCCTGCGACAGCTGGGTGGCGACGTCCACGCCGATGCGGCGAACCTGGTCCGGGTCGTCGGCGACCGCCTCCAGGCGAGCCGCCAGGTCCGGAGGGAACTCCGCGCCCGACAGCTGGGCGAAGCGCTGCACCTGCTTGGCGTTGGTGACGGGCATGATGCCCGGCAGCACCGGCTTGTCGATACCCCGCTCGGCCAGGTCGTCCATCATGCCCAGGTAGTCGCCGGGGCGGAAGAAGAACTGGGTGATGGCGAAGTCGGCCGCCCTGAGCTTGGCGGCCAGGTGGTCCCGGTCCGACTTGCGGTCCTTGTTGGACCGGGGGTGCAGCTCGGGGTGGGCGGCCACGCCCACCGAGAAGTCGCCCAACGAGCGCACCAGCTCCACCAGCTCGATGGCGTAGTTGAAATCGCTGACCGGCTCGGGGTCTCCCTCGGCCAGCACCGGAGGGTCGCCGCCGAGGGCGAGGATGTTCTCGAACCCCTCGTCCCGGTACCCCGTGACGATGTCGACGATGTCGGCCCTGGTGTGGGCCACGCACGTGAGGTGGGGCATGGCCGTCATCGACGTGTCCCGGTTGATGTGGGTGACGATCTCCCGTGTGCGCTCCTTGGTGGAGCCACCGGCCCCGTAGGTGACCGAGACGAACGACGGTTGTAGCGGCTCCAGCTCGAGCAGGGTCTTCTCGAGCACGCGCTCAGCCTCGTCGTTCTTGGGAGGGAAGAACTCGAAGGAGTACGTCCGACCCTCGGCCAGCAGGTCGCTGATCTTGGCCATGTGACAGAAGCCTAGGACGCCGGCCTCACTCCGCCCAGCGCTCGGCGGCCCGGACGGCGTTGGAGAGAAGCATGGCGATGGTGGTGGGGCCGACGCCGCCGATCCGGGGCGTGATCCATCCCGCCACTTCGGCCACCGACTCGTCCACGTCCGGAAGCAGCCGCCTGCCCTCCCCCCACGTGATGCCGGCGCTCACTACGGCCGCGCCCGGCTTCACCATCTCGGGCGTGACCATGGACGGCACGCCGGCCGCGGCCACCAGGATGTCGGCCTGGCGGGTGTGGGCGCCCAGGTCGGCCACCCCGGTGTGCACCACGGTGACGGCGGCGTTGGCGTTGGCCTCCTTGAGGGACAGCAGGAGAGCCAGCGGGCGGCCGATGGTGAGGCCCCGTCCGACCACGACGACGTGCGCGCCCTCGATGGGCACGCCGTTGCGGACCAGTAGCGCCTGGATTCCGAGCGGGGTGCAGGCCCGGGGCGCCGCCACGCCCATCACCAGCCGGCCCAGGTTCACGGGGTGCAGCCCGTCGACGTCCTTGTCGGGGCTGACGCTCAGCAGGGCCGCCTCCTCGTCCAGGCCCGCCGGCAGCGGGAGCTGCACGAGGAAGGCGTCCACCTGCGGTTCCTGGTTGAAGGCTCGGATGGCGGCGTGGAGGTCCTCCTGGGAGGCCGTGGCCGGGAGGGCCTGGTGGAACGATGCGATGCCCATCTCCTGGCAGTTGCGGTGCTTGCGCTCCACGTACGACACGCTGTTGGGGTCGTCGCCCACGAGGATGGTCCCCAGCCCGGGCGTGATCCCCCGGTCGCGGAGCTTTTCCAGGCGCCCGGCCAGCTCCGCCTTGGTGGCGTCCAGCAGCTCGTTGCCGTCGAGGAGCTGGGCCGTCAATGCAGGAAGTGGCGCTCGCC
>JALYHE010000052.1 GCA_030776705.1 Actinomycetota bacterium
GTGTACGACCGTCCCGCCGCCGTTCCCGCCGACCTGGCCGAGCGGAGAGCGGACGACCCCGCCCGCCTTCCCGCCCCGTCCGACTGCGGCCGGGACCTGCTGGAGCTGCTGGCCGACCCGACCTGGGTGTACCGCCAGTACGACCACCAGCTGTTCCTGAACACGGTCGAGCCGCCCGGTGGCGACGCCGCTGTCCTGCGGCTCAAGGCTCCGGGCCTGCCCGGTCCGGCGTCCAAGGGCTTGGCCCTCACCACCGACGGCAACGGTCGTTGGTGCGCCCTCGACCCTCGTCGGGGGACGGCCATGACGGTGGCCGAGTCGGTCCTCAACGTGGCCTGCGCCGGGGCCCGGCCCGTCGCCCTGGTCAACTGCTTGAACCTCGGGAATCCCGAGCACCCGGAGGTGATGTGGCAGCTGTCCGAGGTGATCGACGGCATGGCCGAGGCGGCACGGGCTCTGGGCCTGCCCGTGGTGGGTGGGAACGTGAGCCTGTACAACGAGAGCCGGGGGCGCGACATCGACCCCACCCCGGTCGTGGGAGTGGTCGGCCTCATCGAGCGCCTCGAGCGCCGCCCGCCCGGAGTCGGCCTGGTGGAAGGGGCGCCACTCGTCCTCCTCGGTCGTACCGAGGCCTCCCTCGGCGGGTCCCTGTGGGCGCTGCGGGCCCACGGCCACCGCGGCGGCGTGCTGCCCGGGCTCGACCTCGACCTCCACGCCCGGTTGACCGATCTGGTGCGGAAGCTGGTGGCCGAGGGCGTGGCCGAGGGCGTCCACGACGTGTCGGACGGTGGCCTCGGGGTGGCCCTGGCCGAGATGGCGGTGCGCTCGGGCCTCGGGTTCAGGGTGGAGGCGATGGCCACCCACGCCCAGCTCTTCTCGGAGTCCCCCTCCCGAGTGGTGGTGTGCGTGCGGGCCGGTGCGCTGGACCAGGTGCTCGACCGGGCCGGGACGGCGGGCGTGCCGGCGTCCGTGCTGGGCCGTTCGGGCGGCGACCGTCTTGTGGTGGAGGGACTGGTCGACGTGGGGCTGGCCGAGGCCACCGCCGCCTGGCGGCACGAGATCCCCGAGTCCCTCGGCGTGTCGGCCTGAGGCCAGCGCCTAGGGCCGCCTGGCGGCCAGGTCCTCAAGGGCCTGGTCGGGGACGTCGAGGTCGCCCCGGCCCACCCCCACCTCGAGGTCGGGCTTGTAGCTGCCGTGGTGGTCGGACCCGCCGGTCGCCACGAGACCGAGGCGGCGGGCGAGGGCGCACAGCTGCTCTCGCTCCTCGGGCGAGTAACGCCCGTAGACGCACTCCAGGCCGGCCAGGCCCATCTCGGCCAGCTCCCTCAGGGCAGACTCGAGCTCGGCCTCCTCCAGCTCGAGGCTGAGCGGGTGCGCCACCGAGGCCACGCAGCCGGAGTCCCGAACCAGGCGCAGCGCCTCGCCCGGCTCCATCCGCTTCCGCTCCACGTAGGCGGGGCGGCCCACGCCCAGCCAGCGGTCGAAAGCCTCCTTGACCGATCCCACCGCGCCCTTGCGGACCAGCACGGCGGCGGCGTGCGGGCGACCCGCCCCCCAGCCCCCCGCCTCCTGCTGCATCTCCTCGTAGGTCACGGGAAGGCCCAATTCGCCCAACCGGTCGGCCAGGGCCCGGTTGCGGGCCTCGCGCACCTCCTGGAGCTCCGAGAGCCGGTCCTGGAGCGGCCCCGGCCCCGGCTCCACGAAGTACACGAGCATGTGCATGGAGCCGGGCGAGAAGGCGCACGACAGCTCGCAGCCGGGGACCAGCTCCACGCCGAGCTCGTCGGCCCGGGCCCGCGCCTCGCCCACGCCGTCGATGCGGTCGTGGTCGGTCAGGGCCACCGCCGAGCACCCGGCCTCGGCGGCCAGCTCGGGGATGCGGCGGGGCGGGTCCGAGCCGTCCGACACCGTGGAGTGGGTGTGGAGATCGATCATCTCCGTGACCGTACCGGCGTCCGGGCCGGGCCCCGGGGCTGTGCCAAGATGGGCTCATGGCGTTCCCGGCGGTCGGTGCCGTCGCGTCCGGAGACGATCATCCCAAAGAGGAGTGTGGGGTCTTCGGCATCTACGCTCCGGGCCTCCCCGTCGCCTACATGACCTTCGACGGCCTCTACGCCCTGCAGCACCGCGGCCAGGAGGCGGCGGGCATGGCGGTGAGCGACGGCGACACGATCACCATCGTCAAGGAGATGGGCCTGGTCACCAACGTCTTCGACGACCGCAACCTGGCGCCGCTGGGCGGCCACCTGGCCCTCGGGCACACCCGCTACTCCACCACCGGTTCCAGCACCTGGCGCAACGCCCAGCCCGTTTACCGGTCCCCAGGGGACGAGTCCGGGTTCGCCCTGGGCCACAACGGCAACATCACCAACACCTGGGAGCTGGCCGAGGAGGCCGGGATGCTGCCCGGCGTGGTGGCCAGCGACAGCGACCTCGTGGCCGAGCTGCTGGCCACGGCCTACGCCTCCGACGGCCAGGAGCGCAGCGACGGCCGCCACCTCGAGCGGGCCCTGATGCGAGTGCTCCCTCGCCTGGAGGGGGCGTTCTCGTTCGTCCTCCTCGACGCCGGGCACGTCATCGGCGTCCGGGACCCCAACGGCTTCCGGCCCCTGTGCCTGGGCAAGGTCGACACGGGGTGGGTGCTGGCCTCGGAGACGCCGGCGCTCGACGTCATCGGGGCCCACTTCGTCCGCGAGGTCGAGCCGGGCGAGATGATCGTCATCGACGCCGCCGGCTGGCGTTCGGTCCGCCCCTTCCCGTCCGAGCGGGTGCAGCCCAGGCTGTGCGTGTTCGAGTTCGTGTACTTCGCCCGCCCGGACAGCCGGCTCTACGGCAAGGAGGTCCACGGCGCCCGCCGCCGCATGGGCGAGCTGCTGGCCGAGCAGTCTCCCGTGTCGGCTGACATGGTCATGGGCGTCCCCGACTCGGGCGTTCCCGCCGCCGAGGGCTACGCCCGCCGCAGCGGCATTCCCTACGGCCAGGGACTGGTGAAGAACCGCTACATCGGGCGCACCTTCATCGCTCCCAGCCAGGAGATGCGCAGCAGGGG
>JALYHE010000053.1 GCA_030776705.1 Actinomycetota bacterium
CTCCGACGAGCTCGGCTGCGACGCCGTCGGCTTCGAAGGGCGGCGCTTCCACGTCCACTTCCCGGCCGGCGCCGTGCCGAAGGACGGACCGTCGGCGGGAGTCACCATGACCACGGCGCTGGTCTCACTGCTGACGGAGCGCCTGGTGAAGCCCACGCTGGCCATGACCGGTGAGGTCACCCTGCAGGGCAAGGTCCTCCCCATCGGTGGGGTGAAGCAGAAGGTGCTGGCCGCCCACCGGGCCGGCCTCACCGAGGTGCTGCTCCCGAAGGGCAACGAGGCCGACCTCGACGACATCCCCGAGGCGATCCGCGCCGACCTCACCATCCACCTCTGCGGAGACGTCCGCCAGGTCCTCGAGCTGGCTCTCGAACCCCTCGCCAATGTCGCCGCCGAGGCAGCCTGAGAGCCGAGGCTCCCGTGGGCCGGGTCCCCGGCTTGGCCGGGTAGTCTTGCGGGCCCGGCCCGATTGGCCGCTCGGCACCCCTGCCCTCCCGATGGTCCTCGGAGGTGCCCGTGCGGCGAACCGCTCTGCTGGTGGTGGTGATGGTGGTGCTGGCCGTTGCTGTGGTCGTTGCGCTCGGACCTGTGAGCCGGCACGGTCCGGCGCAGCATGGACCCCCCGTTGACCCCGTGCAGGCGGCTCGGCGGGCCCACGAGCTCGCCCTGGTCACGCCGCTCCTGGTCACCCTCGTGACATCCGAGGGCAACGAGATCGCTCGCGCCCGGGTGGGCGAGGACCGGACCGAGCAGGCGGCCGCCGGCCTGCGCGGGGTGCAGGAAGGAGACCGCCTCCACGCCCTCGGCACCACCGTCGACGTGCCGGCCGCTGAACCGGCACGGTTGCTCGCCCCGCTGGTCGAACGCCCAGCTCGGTGGGAGGGCCGCCACCTCCGCCTCGATGGCAGCCCGCCGGCTCAGGCCTGGCTGGGCGTCAATGGCCGACTGGCCCGGCTCGAGATCGACCTCGCCGCCGCCAGCCTCCTCGTGGTCACGCCGGTCAGGTGACGACCCCCTTGGTCAAGGATTCCCCGCCGGGGCGGTGGCGGGGGGCGGAGCGCTCGTCGTCGTCGAGGAGGGCGGCCTCGTTGTCGTGGTGGGGCGCGGTGTCCGGGTCGTCGGGGTGGTCGGCAGCGGGCCCTGTGGCTGCGGCGCCACCGGGGCCACCGTGGGCACGGGCAGGGGAGTCGTGTCGAGGGGGGCCAGCGGGGGCACCGTCGTCGGAGCGGCACCGTTCACCGGCGGCGGCGGCGGCGGCGGGAGGGGGGCACCGCCCGGGAGCTTCAGCCCAAGGTCCTCGGGGGTGTTCACCTGCAGCGGTGTGTCCCTCACGCCCTGCAGCGCCGCCTTCATGGTGCTCGAGAAGATCCTGGCCGGCGGGCCGCCGCCGAACTGGGCCCGGCCCCGGGCGTCGGTGACGGTCTTGGGCGCGTCCACGTACCCGACCCACACCGCGGTGGCCAGCTGCGGGGTGTACCCGACGAACCAGATGTCCTTGCTGTCGTTGGTGGTGCCGGTCTTGCCCGCCACCGGCCGGCCGATGGCCGCCGCCTTGCCGGTGCCGTCGCTGACGGCCTGCTGGAGCACGCGGTTGAGGTTGCCGGCCAGCTTCTGGTCCATGGCCTTGCGGGTCTTCTTGTCGTGCTGCCAGACCACCTTGCCCGTGGCGTCTTTGATCCTGGTCACGAGGTAGGGCTCGGCGTAGGTGCCGCCGGAGGCGAAGGTGGCGTAGGCGGACGCCTGGTCGAGCGGGCTGACGCCCTTGCCTTCGCCGCCCAGCGCAAGGGACGGGACGGCCTGCAGGTCGTTGGGCTCACCCAGGCGCTCGGCCACCTTCTTCACCTTGTCGGGTCCGACCTTGAGCGCCACCTGCATGTAGACGACGTTCACCGACTCGACCGTCGCCTGGTCGAACGTGATGGGGCCGCCGGTCCCGCCCTCGGCGTTCTGCACCTGGAAGGTGCTGCCCCGGTAGGTGAAGCTCTGGGGCGAGCTGGACTCGTAGGTGGTGCCGGGGTGGATGCGGTCCTCGAGGGCGGCCGCATAGGTGAAGGGCTTGAACGACGAACCGGGCTGGCGCCGACCGTTGGTGGCCACGTCGAACTGGCCCCCCTTGGAGTCGCCGACGAGGACCTTGATGGCACCGTCACCCGGCTGGACGCTGACGATGGCGGCGCTGGCGTCCTCCGG
>JALYHE010000054.1 GCA_030776705.1 Actinomycetota bacterium
CCGGTCGCGATCCCCAGGCTTGAGCGGGGGCTCGCAAACCTCCAACGCCACCGCAGGCTCCAGGAGCGCCCATACCTTGCGGCGGGGAACCGCAAGTGTCATCCGGTCTCGGACGACGACTTTGGCGCGGGCCTGCGTCAGCAACACCCCCATGCAGGCCTGCGTCAGCAACACTCTACGCAGACGTTGCTGAGGCTGGTCAGCTGGACCTTTCTTAGGCAGTCCAAGGCTGAACTCCTGAGAACGTCGAGCACCTCCTCTCGGGTGTTGCAGCCGTCGCCGTCGGCGTCGCCCCAACCGCGGGGCTGCCACTGCTCACGATCGAATGGGCGGCCACCCTTGTCGGCGGCCGCCACCCTCGCCGAGGCAAGGAGCCCGCACCCCCTCGGCTCTCCACGCTGCTTGTCGTCTCTGTGCCCGCCGGCGGCGGGGGTATCGCCCCCCGGAGGCTGGTGCAGGAGACGCCAGTGACCAAGGCCACTGCTATGAGAATCGGCCGGAGCTGGGGCGCCAGCCGCTTGAGGGCCTGGTCGGGCTGGGCCGTGGCAGCCGAGTTTTCACGGCCGAATTGGCCAGCTCCGACCGGTGCCGGGGTAGCTCATGCCTGCACGGCAAGCACGACCAGGCCAGCTCGGTGCAGCGAGGAGAGGAACTCGACCTTCGTCGCTGGGGCTTAGCCAGATCAGGTGCAGTCAGGCTCTCCCCCACCCCTCGGCCGCCCGGCCGGCCTCGGGAGCTCCCCCTGTGGCTCGTCGAAGACGTCAACCAGGACCAGGGGCACGTCGGCCTCCCAGCTCGCCACCTCCGGGGGGACGTGGCGAGGCCCCAGGAGGACGTCCCGCTCTGCCGGGGTACACGCCTCGAGGCCGGCCTCGGCCGCGATAGCGGCCTGCAGCTGGACCTGCATGCCCGCCGCGAACCGGATCCGGGCCGCGGCCTGCTCGGCGTCGTCCTCGAGCTCGTCGTAGCCCGGGATGAGAGACCCGCACAACGCGGTGGCGGTGTCGGCGTACGCCCGGTACTTGAGCCCGTCGTAGATCATCTCGAAGCGGTAGAGGCCGCCGTCGGGGCGGCGGGGCGCCTCTACGGCGGTGGCCCCTCGGGGGTTGCGGGTCACGATCACTCTCCCTTCTCCTTTGCAGCCAGTGGCCGCACGTGCTCGTACTCGGCGTCGCTCAGATGCCCGTGCTTGCGCAGCAGCTCGACGATCCCCTCGTCGCCGAGGCCGCGAGGTGGCGCAGAGCCGTGTCGATGAGGGAGCCCTGCGAGACCCGCAAGGCCGCGCCGATCTCCGAGACCCGCTCGAGCGCCTCCTCAGACACGAGCACGGTCTTGCGGACCAGAGGGTCGAGATTGCGGCGGTTGACAACGCTGTGGCGGGGCATCACCCCACCTCGAGCAGCCCCTGAGGGTCCTCTCTGGCCAGCCAGTCCCCACCCGGCACCGGGTCGGCCTCGGCCAGCTGGGCCCGCACCTGGGAGGGGTTGACCCACGGGCGTCCCGGCTCGATGAGCTCGGCCTTGTAGGTGCCAATGGTGGTCTCGGCGAGGGCGTTGTCGTAGCTGTCGCCCCGAGACCCTTGGCCACGGCGCTCTGCGTCAGGCCGTCTCCGGCGCTGAGATGGCGAGCCGGCCCCGAGCCGGACGAGAACGATGGCCTGGGCGTGCAACCGCCAGCCTGACCCGGGACACTTCTGCGGTGGACTGTCGTGCCACTTCCGTGCCACAACGAGCGCGCACTGTCCCGCAACTAGGAGCAACATGGCGCAAGAGAAATGGGCGCTGACCTGCTCCTTCGCGCAAAGGCCCTGCTGACGAAGGTGACCGGGTCAGCTTCCCAAGCTGAGGACGGGGTTCGATTCCCCTCGCCCGCTCCACTGTGATGTCGCGAGACGTCGTGCTCACCTGTCTCGGGACAGCTGGGGCGTGAGGGCCCCGAGCTAACGTCGCAGTCTCAGTTGCGAGGAGTGGTGATTACTCCATCGGGGCTCGGCGGTGCACCCGGGCCTGCTTGTAGGCCACGACCGCGGCGCCGAGACAGACGACGAGGGCGAAGTCGAGCGCCAGCCGCATGAGCGCTTCGAGCGCGAGGCCCACTTCGCCAGCACCGACGCCAGCGCCGACCAGGGCAGTTGCGGGGATGAGGGCCAGAGCGATCAGGGGCCCGGCGATCATGTTCCGCCGGTTGGCCACCTCCATGATCATCCCGGTGAGGGCGCCGGCGGCGGAGACCAGAACGTCGATGACGCTGGGATCGGCGAGCCGTCTCACCTCGCTATTGGTGACGAGTTGGTCTTCTGTGATCACTCCTGCGGCCCGGAGGCCCAGATAGGCAATGGCGCTGGCGGCGATGAGCGCCAGGTAGCCGATGGTGACGGAGCGAAGACCCCGTCGCAGGAGGGCCCTACGGCGCAACACCAGGCCGAGTGGGATCTTGGCTATCGGCTCGAAGCCTGGGGCAATGATGGCGGCGGCCACGAACACCACGGCGGCCTGGTTGGTCTCGGTGACCAGCCCGGTGAGGGCGATCACTCCCCCGGCAACGATCAGGGCAACGAAGTTGACGGTCACTCGTCCACGGTGGCCAAGGCCCGTCAACGCTTCCTCCCACAGACCCTCGTCGATGTCCCGAACGAGCTTGTCGTGGTGCTCGGGGTCGGCGATCGAAAGCAGCTCCTCGGTGGCCACGGACACCGGACCGTGTCGCTGGGCCCGCTGAGCGGCGGCCAGCACGGCGTCCGACCCACGGTCGAGGGCGTGGACGGTGACCACGTCGCCAGGAGGCTTCACCGACGCCTCTCGTGCCACTGACAGAGCGGTCACGTGTTCATGGCTCTCGAGTTCGGCTAGGAGCTCGTCGGTTGCGCTGGGTGGGACGGAGATGTAGATCGCTCGTTGCATGCGCCCATCTTCTCCGCTACCTGGGCAAGGGAATCTTCCCTCGCTCCAGCAGCGCTGGCCGGACAGTTAGCCTTCGTCCATGTCCGACCTCCTCCAGTCGGTGGTGCCCACCTCGTACTGGCACCCCTTGGACGACGGCCGAGTCCAATGCGACGTCTGCCCTCGCGCCTGCAAGCTACGCGAGGGGCAGCGGGGCCTCTGCTTCGTGCGAGCGCGCCACGGCGACGAGATCATGTTGACCACCTACGGGCGCAGGAGCGGCTTCTGCGTCGACCCCATCGAGAAGAAGCCCCTCAACCACTTCCTCCCCGGCTCCCCGGTGCTGTCCTTCGGCACGGCCGGTTGCAACCTGGCCTGCCGCTTCTGCCAGAACTGGGACACCTCCAAGTCGAAGGAGATGGACACCCTGGGCGACCAGGCGTCCCCGGAGGCCATAGCCCAGGCGGCCCTGGCCACGGGCTGCTCGAGCGTGGCCTTCACCTACAACGACCCCGTCATCTTCATGGAGTACGCCATGGACGTGGCCTACGCCTGCCGGGAGGTGGGCGTGAAGGCCGTCGCCGTCACCGCCGGCTACATCTGTGACGAGCCCCGCCGAGAGCTGTTCGCACACATACACGCGGCCAACGTCGACCTCAAGGCCTTCACCGAAGACTTCTACAAGCGCGTCTGCGTCGGTCACCTCGACCCGGTGCTCGACACCCTGCGCTACCTGCGCCATGAACGGCGGCCTAGGACCCTCTACGCTCGGGAGTTCGTCAGGGCCGACAGATGGGGTTGCCATGAGCGAAGAGAGAGCGCAGGACGCGTCGAGGGTGGAAGTCGTGGTCGAAATCCCCAAGGGCTCGCGGAACAAGTACGAGGTCGACCACTCCACGGGTGAGGTCTGGCTCGACCGCCCGCTCTACACGGCCACCCGCTACCCGGCGGACTACGGGTTCTTGGCCCACACGCTCGGGGAGGACGGCGACCCCCTCGACGCCCTCGTGCTGGGCTACGAGCCCGTCCTTCCCGGAGTGCACGTCTGGGCCCGCCCCGTGGCCGCCTTCCTCATGAGCGACGAGGACGGGCCCGACGCCAAGATCTTCTGCGTGCACGCCGACGATCACCGCTGGGATCATCTCCAGGACCTCGCCGACCTCCCGCCCCACGTCACGGAAGAGATCCGTCACTTCTTCGATGTGTACGAGGCGTTGGAACCCGACAAGGAGAGCGAGGTGGGCGACTGGGTCGACTCGGCCGAGGCCCAGCGCCTGGTCAAGGAGGCCTGGGCCCGTCACGACGAGGCCGGGTAGGAGCCAGCTGATGCAGGGCCCAGTCGACTGGCTCCGCCGGGAAACGCTCGAGTCGGGGCCTACCTGAACAGTCGGGCCACGCTGTCGGCCACTGCGGCGTCGCCGGCCTGGTCGGCTCGCAGGCGGAGGCTGGGAGCCGAGTTGTCAGGGCGGGTCTCGCGGCG
The DNA here is from genome assembly GCA_030776705.1 of Actinomycetota bacterium. GTDB lineage: Bacteria > Actinomycetota > Acidimicrobiia > Acidimicrobiales > JALYHE01. The sequence continues at coordinate 4,360 of JALYHE010000054.1, forward strand.
GCGGCGCTCGCCGCCACCACCGGTCACGTTGAGGAGCACGAGCGAGTCGCGTCCGACCTGGCCTTCGCCGACCGCCGTCCGGAGAGAAGCCAGGGCCACCCCGCCGGCGGGGTGGATGTCCACACCTTCGGCCTCCTCGAAGAGCCGCTGCGCCGCCCGCACCTCCTCGTTGGTGACGCTGAAAATGTCCCCGGCCGAGGCGACCACGGAGTCGTAGACGCCTCCGGCCACGGAGTACACGGGACGGCGGTTGGAGAGGACGGGTGCCGCCATGCGTGAGATCAACTCCCGGACGTTCAACGGGCCGGGCTCCAAGTCCCTTCGGCGCTGCCTCCAGGCGGCCGCCATCGGGGCGAACGGCTCGTTCTGGCTGAGCATCAGCCTCGGGCGGGTGGTCCCGAAGCGTCCGTCAGCGAGCAGCCGGCGGGCCGCCTCGTCGACGGCGATGGCGCCGGCGCCGCTCCCCACGGCCTGGAAGTACAGCTCGGGAAGCTGCCCCATGGTCTCGACCGCCCGTAGCAGCACGGTACCGAGCCCGTCCCGGCGCCCCACGTTCAGGGTTCCGCCCTCGGCCATGAAGCCCTCGAGGGCGGCGACCCGGCCGGCCACCTCGATGGCGTCGGCGTAGTCGGCGGGCGCCTCCAGGGCCACGACCTTCACGCAGGGGTGCGAGCAGCCGGCCAGGGTGAGGGAGTCGAGCCCGGACTCCGGTACGACGAGGAGGCAGGGAGCACCCACCTGTGCGCAGGCGCGGGCGAAGGCGGCGGCCGTGTTGCCCGCCGACGCCACGACCAGCACGTCGCCGTTTCGCGGATGGAGGCGGGCCAGCACGGTCCAGGCCTCGAGCTCCTTGAAGGTCCCGGTCTCCAGTCGGGCGCCCCGCTCCGGCCACCACCCGTTGAAGGCCACCCACAGGTTGGTGAGGCCGAGTCGCCGGCCGAGGCCCTCGCTGCGGTACGTCACGCTCGTGCCTGCCCCGGTGAGCTCGCGAGAGCAGGGCAACCAGCAGCGGTAACGGAACAGGCCCGGGGCCGTGGGGTCCGGAGTGAGCCGGCGGGCCCGGTACTCGGTCACCAAGATGGAGGGCCCGTGCGGGCGGTCGCAGACGAGTCGCGCGCCGTCGTCCGCGTACGTCGCACTGCAGGCGCTGCAGCGCATCCTGTACGCGGGCTCCGCCGAAGCGGTTAGCGGGTCAGAGAACGCGGTAGTCGAAGACCTGTACTTTCAACTCGGGGTATTCGAGCCTGAGGTGTGCGAACGGCTCGCTGGCCTGGGCCAGCTCCCACCATCGCTCTCGCTCGAGCTCTTCCTGTTGCTGCTTGAAGGTGCCGTCCGCGTACACGTCCGTGCGAACGCTGAAGATGACGTGGCCACCGGGACGTGTGACCCGGACCAGCTCGGGGAGGGCTGCGGGCGGCGCATGACCGGCGGCGAAGACGCCCGAGGCGACCGTCGCGGCGAACTCGTCGGCGGGCAGGTCGAGCGGCTCGGCCAGGTCCATGCGGTGCAAGGACCGGTAGACACCCTTCTCGCTCGCCTGGGCCAGCATCCGCTCGGAGAGGTCGATCCCTATGACGTCGCCGTGCCCGAGCGTCGAGAGCAGCAGGCCCATGAGACCGGTCCCGGCGCCGGCGTCGAGGATCGGGCCGTCACCCGGCGCCACGAAGCGACCGAGGAAGTAGGCGATGACCGCCGGCGTCGAGTAGCCCCAGCCGAGGATGCGTCTCTCGTACTCGTCGGCCCCCTCGTCGTAGACCGCCTCGGCCTCGGCGCTGTCCTTGGCCTGGTACGCAGCCCCGAGGTCGTAGGTCCCACCCATTACCAGAAGAACCTAGTCAGCTAGGCCGCGGGCCACTACCTCGACCGCTCCCACGAGGGCTTCGAGCTCGGCTTCACCCATCGGCAGGGACAGGCAACCCACGCCACGGGAGTCGATCAGGACGCCCTCGGCGAACAGCCCCAGGAAGAGACGCAGCCGGAGCCCGACGTCCCCGAGGGCCGCGTCGCGGTAGGTCCTCACCGGTCCCTCGGTGAAGTGGATGCCGAACAGCGCCCCGAGCCCCGTCACTGAGGCTGGCAACCCCGCCACGGACAGCGCTCGCGCCACCCGGGTGCGCACCTCCTCCCCGCTCTCGCTCAGGCCCTTGACCGCCGAGCGGTCGAGGACGTCCAGCGTGGCTCCGGCCGCGGCCAGGCACAGCGGGTTGGCGTTGTAGCTCCCGGGATGGGGGACGACAGGGGAGCCGCGGGTGGGGTCGAACACGGCCATGACGTCGGCCCGTCCGCCCACGACGCCGAGGGGAAGGCCGCCGCCGACCAGCTTGCCCAGGCACGTTAGGTCCGGCGTCACCCCGTAGTGCTCCTGCGCTCCCCCGTAGGCGACCCGGAAGCTGACCACCTCGTCGAAGACAAGCAGCGCCCCTGAGCGGGTCGCAGCCTGGCGGAGGGCTTCCAGGTACGGCCGCTCGGCCGGGATCATGCCGGCCGAGCCCAGCACCGGTTCCACCACCACGGCGGCGACTTCGCCGGCGTGCTCATCGAGCAGCGACGACGCCCCGCCGGGGTCGTTGAACGGCAGCACCACCGTCGATTCGCAGGTCCCGGGCGCCAGCCCGGCACTGCCCGGGACAGCTCGTGGCCGGGCCTCCGGTCCGGCCTGCCCCGGTGGCGGCGCCGTGCTCACCATGGCGGCGTCGAAGCTCCCGTTGTAGCCACCCTCGACCTTTGCCACCTTCACCCGTCCGGTGAAGGCGCGGGCGGCCCGGACCGCCATCATCACCGCCTCGGTCCCGGAGTTGGTGAAGCGCACGCGGTCGAAGGAGGGCACTCGTTCACAGAGGGCCCGAGCGAGGGCCAGCTGCGGCTCGCTCGTGCCGGGGAAGACCGAGCCCCGCCCGAGCTGTGAGCGGATCGCCTCCTCGACGACAGGGTGGCCGTAGCCGAGCGCCAGCGAGGTGTGGTTCCCGGTGCAGTCGAGCAGCTGGTTGCCGTCGACGTCCTCGATACGGCAACCAGCCCCTTGCTTCCAGACCACCGGGTAGGGCAGGTGGAACAGGGGGCTCCGCGAGTCGCCGCCGGGCAGGTGAGCGGCCGCCTCGGCGAAGAGGCGCCGGGAGGTGGGCGTGAGTGTCCGGTAGCGCTCCTCCTCCGGCGTCACCACGGCATCGTCGCCCAGGCTCAGCTCGACACTCACACTGATCGTCCCCTTGCCCCCAGTACTGGTCCGGCCGCCGACTTGGCCACCGACCAGGCCGCCGCCCAGCGACACCAGCCCAGACCGACACCGAGACTACGCCTTTGGCCGCCATCGGTTGACACGGGGGTGCAAACCTGGGCAGCAGTGGCCCCGCTTGTCCCGCTCCCCCTGCCCGGCATGGCGTGAGCTGGCTGCGCTGGCCGGCGCTCGCCGCCGCGGTGCTCCTTGCGAGCTGGGCCTTGCTCGCCGTGCTCGTCCGCCGGCTCCCGCCTGGGCTGCTCAGGGACGTGGCCAGCTTCCTGCCTGCCTGCGTGACCGCCGCAAGGCGGCTGCTAAGGGACTCTCGCGTGCCCCGTCGAGCCAAGCTGGCCGTCGCCCTGGCTGCGCTGTGGGTCCTGTCTCCGATCGACCTGATCCCGGAGTTCCTACCCGTCATCGGGCCACTCGACGACGTGGTGGTGATCGCCCTGGCCTTGCGCTACGCAGCCCGGCGCATCCCTCGAGCGGCACTGGACGAAGCCTGGACCGCGGAACAACGGCTGCTGGGCCGCCTTCTCGGTGACGGACACGGCATCGTGGGGAGTGACCAAGTGACCAACCCCCTCACGATCACCCCCGATCGCCTCGAGCGGCTTCGCCGGATGTGCCTGGCCCTGCCCGAGGCCATGGAGAAGGAGGCTTGGGGCGACCCGACGTGGCGGGTTCGGGACCGCATCTTCGCGATGCAGAAGGGCAACTTCGAAGGAGGCCGGCCGTCGGTGTGGTTCAAGGCGCCCCCCGGCGAGCAGGAGGCCCTGGTGAGCTCGGACCACCGCCGTTTCTTCGTACCTGGCTACGTGGGCCACAAGGGCTGGGTCGGGCTGTACCTGGACACCGACCGTGTCGACTGGGAGGAGCTGGCCGAGCTCGTGGAGGACAGCTATCGGCTCATCGCGCCGAGGCGCTTGGTCACCAAGCTCGACCAGCAGTGACTCCGCAGCACAACTGAGAAGGCTTCGCACGTCCGGCTATGTCCTTCTCCGCGACCCGAGCTCTGGCTGGTCGAGGGGACGCCCATCCGCTTCGAAGAGGGCGAGAACTACGAGGTTCCCCCCGGGAACGGGGCCGCCGGCGCCAGGGGCGAGGTCCGGGTCGTGAAGCCGGGAGACCGCCTTCGCATGACCTGGCAGCCCGAGGATTGGCCGGCACCAGCCACGCTTCAGCTCACCCTCCGGCAGTCGCCGTCCGGGAAGACGGCGATCCATGCTCATCTGGAGAAGCTCTCCGACCGGACGCTCGTGAGCGGATGCGCAAGCGCTGGCGGTGGGCACTGGATCGGATCGCTGCGGCGGTTCCCTGACCCGTGTTGGGAGCTATTCGCTTCTCGCCTGACGACCACCAGTGCGGGGCAGTCAGCGCACCGGATATCTGAGCCGCAACAGGCCGCCGGCCAGGAGCAACACCGTGAGCACGGCGAACAGGGGGATGTCCGTCTCCGGCTTTCCCCCGAGGTCGCGCCCGACGACGTGGGAGACCACGTGCGCGGCGGAGCCGACGCCGACACCCAGGAGCCCGACCGCCAACCGGTCGACTAGTGCGGGGAAGGTTGCGAGCAGGAGCACCGCCCCCAGCCCGATCTGAAAGGCGCCCACGTCCTGGACGAAGTGTTGGTTGTACGGCTCGAACTTGGCGGCCGCGTCGAAGAACCGCTCCGGGCCGATCATGGCCCACAGACCAGTCACGAAGAAGAAGACGCCGCCGACCGCGCTCATGGCGACCGGGAACCAGCGCAAGCGCCTCGAGCGTTGCCCGACCTCGGGCGACGTCATCGGTGATGAGTGGGCATGGAATTCTCCTGGGTTTCGACTCGTCACTCGTCAAGGCTCACCAGGGCAGGACCCGCTCGTCGAAGCGCCACAGGCCGGCCCGGCGGGCTGCGTCGTAGGCGGCTCGTACCTCGTCGGGCAGTGGGCGCCGGTCGACGTCGTCGTAGCGGGGGCTGTTGCTCACCTTGTACTCGGGGCGGTACTGGGCCATGACGTTGACGTAGGTGTCGGGAGACAGCTCGTCGGCCAGCCACCCGAAGATGGCCGCGGCCTCGTCCTGCTGCCCCGGCATCACCAGGTGACGGACGATCAGGCCCCGGCGGGCCAGCCCGTCCGGGCCCACCCGCAGCTCGCCCACCTGACGGTGCATCTCGGCGATGGCCCTGCGCGCCTGCTCCGGGTAGTCGGCGGCCCGGGCCAGCCGGCGAGCGGTCTCGGGCTCCCAGAACTTGAAGTCCGGCATGTAGATGTCGACCAGCCCCTCCATCAGCTCCAGGGACCGCACCGAGTCGTAGGCACTGGTGTTGTAGACGATGGGCAGCCGAAGGCCTCTGGGCACGGCGGCCGCGATGGCCTCCACCACCTGGGGAACGACGTGCTCCGGGGTCACGAAGTTGATGTTGTGGCATCTCCGCTGCTGGAGGCGGAGCATCAGGGCGGCGATGTCGTCGGCCGTGCACTCCTCGCCCGCCTGCTTCTGGGAGATGTCCCAGTTCTGGCAGAAGACGCAGCGCAGGTTGCAGAGGCCGAAGAAGACGGTGCCGGAACCGTTCCATCCCCGCAGGCAGTCCTCTTCGCCGAAGTGGGGGAAGGCGCTCGCCACCACGGCGTGCCGGCCCGTGTTGCAGGTCCCCGTCTCACCCTGTGCCCGGTTCACGCCGCAGTCCCGGGGGCAGGCCCGGCAGTCCTCGAGCTCCCGGAGGGCTGCTTCCACCTTCGGCACCAGTCCTCCCAAGCGGTGGAGGCGCACCGCGGCCGGCTCGTAGTCCTCCACGACGAAGCGGCGGTCGGAGGCGGCGGCCAGCCTGTCCCGTCCCACCTCGGGGTCGTGAGTCATCCCGAGCAGCAGTGCCATCCCGCCTCCATTCTGCCGAGATCGTCCGTGCTCGCGTCCCGGCCACGGGCAGGCCCCGTCCTGGAGAGCCCCTCGGGTACCATGGGTGCCGGCGTGCCGGGAAGTCTGGTCGCCGCCCTCGGTGGAATGGTGGCCCCCGCCCGTCATATACGCCGCCTTCAACGTCGGCGGCGAGGGGGCGCGCTGATGGGGGATCCCCATGGCCACCGACATCGCCTTCGCCGTGGGCGTCCTTGCCCTGGTGGGGAAGCGGCTCCCGGGAACCCTCAAGGTGTTCCTGCTCACCCTCGCCCTCGCCGACGACGTCGGGGCCATCGCCATCATCGCCGTGTTCTACTCGGACGGGATCCGATGGACGGCGTTGCTGGTGGCGGCGGTGCTCCTGGTGGGCGTGGCCGCCCTCCGGCGGGCCCGCGTCTTCTGGGTGCCCGGCTACGTCGTCCTCGGCATCGGCGTGTGGGCCGCGTTCTACGAATCGGGCGTGCACGCCACCCTGGCAGGGGTGGCCCTCGGCCTCCTGGTCCCGGCCCGTCCCCTCGCTCCCGACGTCGTAGCCGAGGAGTGGAGCGTCGACCTGGCCGAGGAGCCCAGCGCCGCGGAGCTGAAGACGATGACCACCTTGGCCAAGTCGACGGTGTCGTCACCGAGCGCCTCCAGCACGCCCTCCACCCGGCGACGAGCTACCTCATCGTGCCTCTGTTCGCCCTGGCCAACGCAGGGGTCGTCTTCCGCTCCGAGTCGCTGGCCGCCCCCGCCGCCGACTCCGTCGCCCTCGGCGTCGGTGTAGGCCTGGTGGCAGGGAAGCTCGCTGGGGTGAGCGGCGCGGCATGGCTCGCCGTCCGGACCAGGGTCGGCAGGCTGCCCGACGGGGTGCGATGGCCACACGTCCTGGGCGTGGCGGGACTGGCAGGCATCGGCTACACCGTGTCCCTGTTCATCTCCGACCTCGCCTTCCCCAGTCCGCAGTTGTCGGACGCGGCCAAGCTCGGGGTCCTGGGAGGCTCCGTGGCTGCCGCCCTCCTGGGAGCCGCCATCCTTCGCGGCTCGGCCCGGCCGGCCCCGCCGGGCTGACCCGACCCGACCGCCTGGTCGCTCCGCCGCCGCGCCCGTGAGCGGGATCGAGGCCGTGGTCCTCGGCGTGGTGCAGGGCCTGACCGAGTTCCTTCCGATCTCCAGCACGGCCCACCTGCGCATCGTCCCCGCCGCTCTCGGATGGGACGATCCCGGGGCCGCCTTCACCGCCGTCACCCAGCTCGGTACCACCGCCGCGGTCGTGGTCCGCTTCGCCCCCGACCTGGCCCGCATCACCCGAGCCTGGTTCAGCGGCCTGCGTGACCCGCATGCCCGGCGGAGCGTCGACGCCCGCCTGGGGTGGTACATCATCCTCGCCACGGTGCCCATCAGCCTGGCCGGGGTCGCATTCCACGGCGCCATCGAGACTGGTGCCCGCAACCTGGTGCTCATGGCCGTGGCCCTCATCGCCGGGGGGGGCATCATGCTGGTGGCCGAGCGCCGGGGTCGCCAGCGCCGCTCGCTCGACGGCCTTCAGGCCAGCGACGGCGTGGTGGTCGGCCTGGCCCAGGCCGTGGCCCTGGTGCCCGGCGTCTCCCGTTCGGGGGCGACCATCGCGGCCGGGCTGTTCGTCGGGCTGGAGCGGGTAGCCGCAGCCCGCTTCTCCTTCCTGCTGTCCGTGCCGGCCGTGGTGCTGTCCGGCCTGTTCGAGCTGGGCGACATCGGCGGGCCGGGCGGCGCCAGCCCGGCGGCCACCGTGGTGGCCACGGCCCTGGCCTTCGTGGTGGGGTACGCGTCCATCACCTTCCTGCTCCGCCTGCTGGCCACCACCAGCACCCTCCCGTTCGTCCTCTACCGGGTGGTGCTGGGAACCGCCGTGCTGGGGGCACTGGCCCTCGGGCGGCTGAGCTAGCCGGCGTCGGGCGCGGGCCGGGCCGGGCCGGGTCACCCACGGCTCGTCGTTCAGGAGCTCACCAGCGAGGCCAGGGCCCACACCGCAGCCAGGAGGCCGATGGCGATCATCACAAGGCTGCGGCCCACCGGAGCCCTGGCCAGCTCGCCCTCCCGCGGGGTGGAGGGCGGACGGACGAGGGCCAGCCCGTGCCCCGCCGCCAGGGCCGCTCCCAGCGCCAGCACCAGCCAGGCCAGCAGGTCCTCCCCGAGGAACATCGCCGGGCAACGCTAGCTAGCCCGCACCGACAGCCCAGATACCACTCTCCGTGAGATTGTTCCTCAAGCCCAACGCTGACGGAGACGACATTTGAGGAGCAACAAGGCGGCGCCCCAGTAGCGTCGCCGGCAGACAAAGGCGGGGGCCGTCAACCCCTCCCCCCCTCCGAGCCGACGCCCCAGTCGGCTTCGTCGGCCCCCGCCTTTGTCCGCAGGTCCTACCCGGTCATTACGCCGGACGGGGGCCTCACAGCCGGGCCATGTTGGCGAAGCGGGTGTACTGGCCCAGGAAGGCCAGCTCCGTCTTCCCCGTGGGCCCGTTCCGGTGCTTGGCGACCAGGATCTCGGCCGTGCCCCGGTCGGCGGAGTCTGGGTTGTACACGTCGTCGCGGTAGATGAACATCACCACGTCGCTGTCCTGCTCGATGGCGCCCGACTCCCGGAGGTCGGCCAGCACCGGACGCTTGTCCGAGCGCATCTCGAGGTTCCGTGACAGCTGCGAGAGGGCGACCACGGGCACCTCCAGCTCACGGGCCAGGATCTTGAGGCTGCGGCTGATCTCGGAGATCTCGAGTTGGCGGTTCTCCACCCTGGTCCGGCTGGACATGAGCTGGAGATAGTCGACCACCACCAGCCCCAGGCCCTCACTGGACTTCTGGCGGCGGGCCTTGGCCCGAATGTCCATCACCGTGATGTTGGGGTTGTCGTCGATGTAGATCGGTGCCTCGCCCAGCCGGCCGATGGCGTGGGCCACCTTGGGCCAGTCCTGCTCCTGGAGGCGACCGGTGCGCATCCTGGTGGCGTCGACGCGCGCCTCGGAGCACAACAGGCGCTGGGTGATCTCGAGGTGGCTCATCTCGAGGGAGAAGAACAGCACCGGGACCTGGGCGTCCATGGCGGCGTGGGCGGCCATGCCCAGGGCCATGGCGGTCTTCCCCATGCTTGGCCTTGCCCCGATGACCACAAGGTTCGACGGCTGCAGGCCGGCCAGCATCTCGTCGAGGTCCGTGTAGCCCGTGGGCACGCCGGTGATGGACTCGCCTCGCTCGTAGAGGGCCTCGAGAAGGTCGAGCTGGTCGGCGAGCAGCTCGCGCAGCGGGCGGGTGCTGGTGGTGACCCGGCGCTGCGCCACCTCGAACACCATGGACTCGGCCCGGTCCACGACGGCGTCGACGTCTTCGGGAACGTCGTAGCCGAGCTGGGCGATCTCGCTGGCCACGCCGATGAGCCGCCGTAGCAGGGAGTGCTCCTCCACGATCTGGGCGTACCGGCGGGCGTTCGAGGTGGCCGGTGTGTTGGCCTGCAGCGAGATCAGGGCGGCCGTTCCACCCACCGCGTCGAGCAGGTCGGCCCGGCGCAGCTCGTCGGCGACGGTGACGGGGTCGGCCGGCTCCCCTTGCCCGTACAGCGAGCAGACGGCCTCGAAGACGTGGCCGTGGGCGGGCTTGTAGAAGTCCTCGGCCGTGCAGACCTGGACGGCCTCGACGATGGCGTCCCGAGACAGCAGCATGGCCCCGAGCAGCGACTCCTCGGCCTGCAGGTCGTGGGGAGGGACCCTGGGGTGGGATGCGGCCGCCTCACGGCGGGCCTCGTCTAGGGAGCGGACCATCGCTCACACCAGCCCAGCCGAGCGGGCCTGTTGAGCGCCAGGGGCGCATCCTGGGGAATCACCGGTGGATGACGCCCCGCCGTGTCCACATTCGAACATGTGTTCGCATGCTAGCCCGCCGGTGTGTCGGCGGGCTAGGACAGCTGCTAGGCGGCCACCACCTCGACTTTGAGGGGGAACTCCACGTCGCCGGCCAGCTTGACCCTCAGCTCGTGCATGCCGAGGGCACGGATGGGCTCGTCCATGCGCAGCGCCCTCCGGTCCAGCTCCACGCCGGCTTGCTCGTGCACGGCGGCTGCCACGTCGGCGGGGCCCACCGACCCGAACAGACGGCCCTCCGCTCCGGCCCGCACCGGGACGGAGATGACTAATGGGACCAGGGCCCGGGCCACCGCCTCGGCGCTCTCCCGCTCCCGGGCCTCCTTCTGGACCGCCGAGCGACGCATGGCGGCGGCCTGCGCCTCCACGCCGGCGGTGGCCTCGATGGCCCGGTTCTTCGGTATCAGGTAGTTGCGGGCGAACCCGTCCGACACCTGGAGGATGTCACCCTTCTTGCCCACTCCCTCGACGTCGGACCGCAGCAGCACCTTCACGGGCGGGCGTCGTCGGTGAGGGCGTCGGGCTCACTCTCCAGCAGGGCCTCTGCGTCGTCGGCGGCCGCCGGCACCTCCACGTCGGCCTCTACCCCGACACCTGCGTCGGCCCCGACGTCGACGGGCGGAACGGGCCCGGGTGAGGCCGGGGCTTCCCGCTCGGCCGTGGGCGCCACACGAAGCGAGCGGCCACCAGCCCGCTCCACGACGGTGCGCTGGGTGTAGG
>JALYHE010000055.1 GCA_030776705.1 Actinomycetota bacterium
CGCATGGCCGTCAGCGAGGACCTCGAGCACTGCCTCGTGGTGCGCTCCGACAGCGTGCACCGCATCCAGGAGTCCCAGACGTCGGTGGCCCAGGCCCTGTGGGCCCTCGTCCAGGAAGAGATCGCCAACCAGACACGGAGAGAGCTGAGCGAATGAGATTCGTCGACGAGTACCGGGACCCCGCTGCCGCCCGGGTGGCCGTCCAGCAGATCGAGGCCCTGTCGCGGGGACAGCACCTCAAGTTCATGGAGGTCTGCGGGGGCCACACCCACACGATCTACAAGCACGGCATCGAAAGGGTCCTGCCCGAGAACATCGAGCTCATCCACGGCCCCGGGTGCCCGGTGTGCGTCATCCCCATGGGACGGGTGGACGACGCCATCGCCGTGGCCGAGACCCCAGGCGTGATCTTCACCTCCTTCGGGGACATGATGCGGGTGCCGGGGAGCGACGGGAGCCTCCTCGAGGCCAAAGCCCGCGGCGCCGACGTCCGGATGGTCTACTCGCCCCTCGACGCGCTCCGAATCGCCCGCGACAACCCCGAGCGCGAGGTCGTCTTCTTCGCCATCGGCTTCGAGACCACGGCGCCGTCCACGGCCGTCACCCTGCTCAAGGCCCGGGCCGCGGGCATCACCAACTTCAGCGTCTTCTGCAACCACGTCACGATCGTCCCGCCCCTCAAGGCCATCCTCGAGTCGCCCGACCTCCGCCTCGACGGGTTCATCGGCCCGGGACACGTGAGCACGGTGATCGGCAACCGCCCGTACCGGTTCGTGCCCGCCCAGTACGGCAAGCCCCTGGTCACGTCGGGCTTCGAGCCCCTCGACATCCTCCAGGGCATCGTCATGCTGCTGCGCCAGATCCGCGACGGCCGTTGCGAGGTGGAGAACCAGTACACCCGGGCCGTCCGCGACGAGGGCAACGTCCGGGCCCTACGGATCATGAGCGAGGTCTTCGAGGTCCGGCCCCACTTCGAGTGGCGGGGCCTGGGCTTCATCTCCCAGAGCGGCCTCCGGCTCAACGACGACTTCGCCCCCTGGGACTCGGAGCTGCGCTTCTCGGTGCCGGGTGTGCGGGTGGCCGACCCCAAGGCGTGCCAGTGCGGCGAGGTGCTGAAGGGCGTCATCAAGCCCTGGGAGTGCAAGGTGTTCGGAACCGCCTGCACGCCCGAGACGCCCATCGGCACCTGCATGGTCTCCTCCGAGGGGGCGTGCGCCGCGTACTACAACTACGGGCGGTTCAACCGGGCCGCCACCATCCCCGTCAAGACGGCCTGATGCCCGGCGGAGACGGCGCCAGCGGGGTGCAGGCACCCTCCCGCGAGGAGGTGGTGCTGGACCGCATCGAGGCCTTCCGTCGCCGCCGGCCCCGGCTGCTGGAGAAGCAGGTCAACTCGGCCCACGGGGCGGGAGGGAAGGCGTCGGCGGCGTTGATCGATGCCGTCTTCGTGGAGGCGTTCCGCAACGACACCCTGGCCACCCTCGCCGACGGGGCCGTCCTCACGCTGCCCAGCGGGGAGCGCCTGGCCTTCAGCACCGACTCGTTCGTGGTCAAGCCCCTCCGCTTCCCGGGCGGGTCCATCGGGCACCTGGCCGTGCACGGCACGGTGAACGACCTGGCCATGATGGGCGCCCAGCCCCTCGCCCTGTCGGCCGCCTTCGTGCTGGAGGACGGGCTCGAGATCGACGAGGTCCTGCGACCGGTGGTGGCCGACATGGCCGAGGCCGCGGCCGGCGCCGGCGTGTCGATCGTGACCGGTGACACCAAGACCGTGGGCAAGGGCGCCGCCGACGGCCTTTACGTCAACACCGCCGGCGTGGGCCTGATCCCCGAGTCGGTCCGCCTGGAGGCCAGCGCAGTCCGGCCCGGCGACAAGGTCCTTGTGTCGGGGATGATCGGCGACCACGGCATTGCCGTCATGCTGGCCCGTGGCGACCTGGCCCTCATGGCCGACATCGAGTCCGACACCGCCCCCCTGAACGGCCTGGTCGAGGCCCTGCTGGCGGCGGCGCCCAACACCCGCTGGCTGCGCGATCCCACCAGGGGCGGGGTGGCCACCGTGCTCAACGAGCTGGCCCGCGCCGCCGAGGTCCACGTGGCGCTCGAGGAGTCGAGGCTGCCGGTCCGGGGCCCGGTGAACGGCGCCTGCGAGATCCTCGGCATCGACCCCCTGTACGTCGCCAACGAGGGCAAGCTCGTTGCGGTGGTGGCGCCCGAGGAGGCCGACGCCGCCCTGGAGGCCATGCGGGCCCACCCCCTCGGGGCCGACGCCGCCCTGATCGGCGAGGTCCGCGAGGAGCCGCCGGGGATCGTCCTCATCAACACCGGGTTCGGCGGCAACCGCATCGTCGACGTCCTGGTCGGCGACCCCCTCCCCCGCATCTGCTGACCTGCCCCGCCTCGGCTTGATCACTCGACCGGGAAATAGGGGGGTCGGGTGATCAAACCCGACAACGAGCGCCGGCGGCTGCGGGTCACGGGCACCGTCCAAGGCGTGGGGTTCCGCCCGTTCGTGTACCGCCACGCCACCGAGCTCGGGCTCGACGGCTACGTGGCCAACGACAGCAAGGGCGTGGTCATCGAGGTCCAAGGGACGGCCGACCGGCTCGACGAGCTGAGCCGCCGGCTGCTGGAGGAGGCGCCCCCCCTGGCCCACGTCACCACCGTGGAGACCACCTCCATGCCGCCGGCCGGTGGGGACGGTGGCTTCCGCATCGTGGACAGCAGGGTCGAGGGGGCGCCCGCCGTGGCCGTGAGCGTGGACGTGGCGACGTGCGAGCCCTGCCTGTCCGAGCTGCGTGACCCCCGCGACCGGCGCCACGGATACCCGTTCACCAACTGCACCAACTGCGGGCCGCGCTACACCATCATCCGCTCCATCCCCTACGACCGGGCGTCGACCACCATGGCCGGCTTCACCATGTGCGAGGCGTGCCGGCGCGAGTACGAGGACCCGGCCGACCGCCGGTTCCACGCCGAGCCCAACGCCTGCCCGGCCTGCGGCCCGAAGCTGAGCCTGCTGGGCCCCGACGGGCGGCTGCGAGGGGAGGCCGCCCAGGCCCTGGACGAGGCCGTGGCCATGCTGGCCTCGGGCCACGTCCTGGCCGTCAAGGGGCTCGGCGGCTACCACCTGGCCGTCGACGCCGGCGATGCCGCCGCCGTGGGGGAGCTCCGTCGCCGGAAGGCCCGCGACGACAAGCCCTTCGCCGTCATGGTGCCCGGCCTCGACGACGCTCACCGGCTTTGCCGGCTCGCTCCCGGTGCCGAGGCTGCCCTCCTCTCGCCCCGCCGGCCCATCGTGCTGGCTCCTCGCCAGGACGACGCGCCCGTGGCCGACGGCGTGGCGCCCGGGCTCCCCGAGCTGGGCCTCATGTTGCCCTACACGCCGCTGCACCACCTGCTCATGGAGGGCGTGGCCCGGCCACTGGTGATGACCAGCGGCAACCTGTCGGACGAGCCCATCGCCCACCACGACGACGACGCCCTGGCCCGGCTGGGCCCCATGGTGGACGCCATCCTCACCCACGACCGTCCCATCCACATCCGGGCCGACGACTCCGTGGTGCGGGCCCGGCCCAACGGCGTCACGCAGATGGTGCGTCGTTCCCGCGGCTTCGCCCCC
>JALYHE010000056.1 GCA_030776705.1 Actinomycetota bacterium
TGACCAGCCGCTCCGGCGACGCGTAGCCCTCGTCCACCAGGTGCTGGGCGCAGGCCACGAAGTCGGTGAAGGTGTTCTTCTTCTTGAGCAGCTTGCCCTCCTCGTACCAGCGCCGGCCCATCTCCCCACCGCCCCGGACGTGGGCGATGGCGAACACGAAGCCACGGTCGAGGAGGCTGAGCCGCAGGGAGGAGAACACCGGCTCGATGCTGTGCTCGTAGGCCCCGTACCCGTAGAGCAGGGTGGGGGCGGTGCCGTCGAGGGCCATCCCGGCCCTGTGCACGACCGAGACGGGCACCTTCCTGCCGTCGGGAGCCGTGGCCCACAGCCGGGTCGTGGCGTACCCGTCGGGGTCGTAGCCGCCCAGCACGGGCTGCTGCTTCAACAGCTCCCTGGAGCGCGACTCCATGTCGTAGTCGTAGACCGACCGGGGCGTGACCAGCGACGAGTACCCGAAGCGCAAGGTGCTGGAGGCGAACTCGAGGTTGGCCTCGGGGTAGACGGTGTAGACGCTCTCGGGCTGGTCGACCACGTGGGTGGCCCCGTCGGAGAGGCGCCGGACGGCGACGCGGCGCATGCCCTCAGCCCGCTCGAACAGCACGGCGTGGCCGGAGAAGACGTCCATCCCGTCCAGCTTGACGTCGGGGCGGTGGGGGACCACGTCGGTCCAGCTGTGGCGGCCCGGGCTTTTCACCGGCGCCTCCACCAGCTTGAAGTTCTCCGCCCCGTCGGCATTGGTGACGATGAGGAAGCGGTCGGCCCCGGAACGGTCGTGGTGGTGGGCCACCGAGTACTCCACGTCCTGCTCCCGCTCGGCCACGAGCCGGAACTCGCCGCTCGGGGCGTCGGCGGCCAGGTAGCGCACCTCGCTGGTGACCTTGCTGTCGAGGGTTAGGAGGACGTAGCGCTCGGACTTGGTCAGGTGCACGCCCAGGAAGAAGCGCTCGTCGTCCTCCTGGTAGACCAGGACGTCGTCGGACGCCGGCGAGCCGACCACGTGGCGCCAGAGCTGGTAGGGGCGCATGGCGGGGTCGACCTTGGTGTAGAAGACGGTCCGGTTGTCCGCCGCCCAGGCCACGCCATAGTAGGTGTCGGGCACCTCGTCGGCGAGGTCCTCGCCGCCGTCCAGGTCCCGGATGCGGAGGGTGTAGCGCTCGCTGCCGTTGTCGTCGGTGGCGTAGGCGAGGAGGGCGGCGTCCGGGCTGACCAACTCGTTGGCCACCTCGAAGTACTCGTGGCCGGCGGCCAGCTCGTTGTGGTCCAGCATCACCTGCTCGGGCCCGTCGGGGTCACCCTTGCGCCGGCAGGAGATGGCGTACTGGAGCCCCTCCACCGTGCGGGCGTAGTACCACCAGTCCCCCTTGGCCGCCGGCACCGAGAGGTCGGTCTCCAGTATCCGGTCCACGATCTCGCGGTACAGCTCGGCCTGGAGGTCCTCGGTGTGGGCCAGCGCCTGCTTCGTGTGGGTGTTCTCCGACTCGAGGTGGGCGATGACCTCGGGGTTGTCCCGCTCCCGGAGCCAGAACCACTCGTCCACGCGCTGGTCGGTGTGGGCGGTGAGCACGGTTGGGCGGCGGGGCGCGATGGGGGCGGCGAGGTGCTGGGCGGCCACCGGCCTAGCCTGTCACCTCGGTGGGAGGTCCGGCCCCGACCAGGCTGGTGGTCATGGGCGCCGACGCCGAGACGGTGGGCCGCACGGTGCGAGAGCTACGGGGCCCGGGCGTGGTGGTGGCGGGCTTCGTCGGCGAGGACGAGGAGCTGGCCCGCGAGATGGCGGAGGAGATGCTGGGCGGCGTGGACCAGGTGGTGAGGGCCGGGGGGCCGAGCGGCTAGCCGGCCGCTACCGGGTGGACGACCTGGGCCTGGAGCTGGTCGAGCAGCTCCAGGATCTCGGCGCCGGAGAACAGGTCCCGCTGGACGGTGAGGCTGAGCCAGGTCTCGATCAGGCGCCCGGCCGGCACGTCCCGCAGCTCGCCGTAGAGGTCGAAGAGGCGGTCCTGCACCCGGGAGGCGCTGAAGTAGGCGTCAGGCTGCGCCACGGCGCGCCAGTCGGCGATGAGCTGCTCGGCGGTCGTCATCGTCACCACCTACCCAACATCGGCTGGTCCTTACCTGTTCCCAAGTGAATAGCACGTTTCGGGGATGCTCGGTGAGTCGGGAATTGTTAACATCTGCGTAGGAGAAATTCCCGTGACCTCTCTGGGAGGCTGACCCCCGCATGGCCACCGCCGAGCTCGACCTGGGCCGCTACAAGCTGGGCTGGAGCGACACCGTCGACTACGCCTTCGCGCCCAAGAAGGGCGTCAACGAGGACGTCGTCAAGGAGATCTCGTGGTGGAAGGGCGAGCCCGAGTGGATGACCAAGTTCCGCCTCAAGGCCCTCCGCCACTTCGAGCGGATCCCCATGAAGCCGTGGTTCGCGGTGAACATGCCCACCATCGACTTCGACGACATCTACTACTACCTGAAGCCGTCCGGCGAGCAGGTGGACGACTGGGACGAGCTCCCCGACCAGATGAAGGCCACCTACGAGAAGCTGGGCATCCCCGAGGCCGAGCGCAAGTACCTGGCCGGCGTGACGGCCCAGTACGAGTCCGAGGTCGTCTACCACAAGAACCGCGAGGACCTCGAGCGCCAGGGGATCCTGTTCTCGGACATGGACACGGCGCTTCGCGAGCACCCCGAGATCGTCAAGAGGTACTTCGGCACTGTCATCCCCCCGGGCGACAACAAGTTCGCGGCCCTGAACTCGGCGGTGTGGTCGGGAGGCTCCTTCATCTACGTGCCTCCGGGCGTGACCTGCGAGATGCCGCTCCAGGCCTACTTCCGCATCAACGCCGAGAACGCGGGCCAGTTCGAGCGCACCCTGATCATCGCCGACGAGGGCGCCCAGGTGCACTACATCGAGGGCTGCTCGGCCCCGGTGTACGCCAAGGACAGCGACTCGCTCCACTCGGCCGTGGTCGAGCTGGTGGCCCTGCCCGGCGCCCGCATCACCTACACCACCATCCAGAACTGGTCCAACAACGTCTACAACCTGGTCACCAAGCGAGCCCGGGCCGAGACCGAGGCCCGGGTGGAGTGGATCGACGGCAACATCGGCAGCAAGCTGACCATGAAGTACCCCTCGGTGTACCTCATGGGGCCCAAGGCCACGGGCGAGGTGCTCTCGGTGGCCTACGCCGGGCCCGGCCAGCATCAGGACGCCGGGGCCAAGATGATCCACGCCGCCCCTGAGACCACCTCCACCATCGTCTCCAAGTCCATCTGCAAGGACGGGGGGCGCACCTCCTACCGGGGCCTGGTCCATGTGGACGAGGGCGCCACCGACTGCAAGAGCTTCGTGCGCTGCGACGCCCTCATCCTCGACGAGGACAGCCGGTCCGACACCTACCCCTACATGGAGATCGAGGAGCGGGACGCCCAGATCGGGCACGAGGCCACCGTCTCCAAGGTTGGCGACGAGCAGCTCTTCTACCTCATGAGCCGGGGGCTGTCCGAGGAGCAGGCCATGGGCATGATCGTGAACGGTTTCATCGAGCCCGTCACCCGCACCC
>JALYHE010000057.1 GCA_030776705.1 Actinomycetota bacterium
GCACACCACCGCCACCTGGTCCTCGGTGAGCTGGCCTGCTCGCAGGGCCGAGGCGGTCTGCGGCAGCTCACCCAGGCGCCGGGCCATGTGCACCAGCCGGCGGGCCCTTCCCCGGGACAGGCCGCATTTCCACGCCACCCAGTGCTCGGGGGAGTGGATGCCGGTGCCCTCGGTGGCGCCCGTCTCCATGGCCCGGGCCAGGAGCGACACCAGACGCCCGGTGGCGGCGTTGAGGGCCCCGCACACCTCGGCCATCTCCGCTTCGACGGCGTCCGCCTCCGCCTCCTTGGCTTGTGAGTGCTGGGCCACGCCTGCCGTGTCCATGGCACAAGTGTAGCGAACACATGTTCGATGAGGATGGATGACCCAGAGCCTCAGCCTGCCCGGACCGCCGGCATCGCCTACCGACAGGTAGGTAGGTAGAGTTGAAGCCATGCCCGGAGACGTCGCCCTGCTGGCCGAGCTGGTTTCCGTGGCCGAGGACCTGCTGGAGCGCCACCTGGCCACCGCCCAGGAGTGGTTCCCTCACGAGCTGGTGCCGTGGTCCCGCGGCCGTGACTTCGAGCCCGACGAGGAGTGGGACCCGGAGCCGGTCCCGATGCCTGACGCGCTCCGCAGCGCCCTGGTCGTGAACCTGCTCACCGAGGACAACCTCCCCTACTACTTCCGCACCATCGAGCGCTCCTTCAGCGCCGACGGGGCATGGGGCGAGTGGGTCCGGCGCTGGACGGCGGAAGAGGGCCGCCACTCCATAGTCATCCGCGACTACCTCACCGTCACCCGGGCCGTCGACCCGGTGGCCCTGGAGCGGGGACGCATGCACCAGGTGAGCCATGGCGTCACCCCGGAGCCCCCCACCCCGGCCGACACCATGGTCTACGTGGCCCTGCAGGAGCTGGCCACCCGCATCGCCCACCGGGCCACCGGCAAGCTGATGGAGGACCCGACCGGCTACCGGGTGATGGCCCGGGTGGCCACCGACGAGAACCTGCACTTCCTCTTCTACCGGGACCTCGTTAGCGCTGCCCTCGACGTGGACCCGTCCACCATGGTGCTCGCCATCGAGCGCCAGGTGCGGGACTTCGAGATGCCGGGCACGGGGATCGCCGGCTTCGCCAGCCACGCCCGCGCCATCGCCAAGGCGGGCATCTACGACCTGCGCGTCCACCACGAGCAGATCCTCGTGCCGGTGGTCCTCCGCCACTGGCGGGTGGCCGAGCGGGAGGGCCTCAGCGACGAAGCGGAGCGGGCCCGCCAGTCCCTCGTCGAGCGCATCGATCGCATCGGCCACGTGGGCCGCCGCCTGGCCGAGCGTCGGTCGTCCTCGGAGGAGTCCGTCCCAGCCGCCAGCTGAGCTCGAGGGTCAGCTCGGGGCGAAGCCCTGGCGGACAGTGTTCTCGGTGACGGTCCGCGGGTCCACGAACTGCAGGAGGTAGTCCGGGCCTCCTGCCTTGGAGCCCACGCCGGACAGGCCGTAGCCCCCGAAGGGCTGGCGGCCCACCACCGCTCCGGTGATGCCCCGGTTGACGTAGACATTGCCGGCCCGCAGCTCGGCCGAGGCCCGGGCGATGTGGCTGGGCGACCGGGAGAACAGGCCGGCGGTGAGGGCGTAGTCGGTGTCGTTGGCGATGGCCAGCGCCTCGTCCAGGTCGCCGGCCCGGAAGACGGTGAGCACCGGGCCGAAGACCTCGTCTCGGCCCAGCGGCGAGCCCGGCGCCACGTCCTCCACGATGGTCGGTCCCACGAAGTAGCCGACGTCCGGCACGTCGTCCCTGGCCAGCACCACCGTGCCGTCGGCCGGGGCCCGCTCGACGTAGCCACGCACCCGCTTCCAGGCCTCGGCGTCGATGAGGGGGCCCACCCTCACCGACATCTCCCTGGGGTGGCCCACCCGCAGCTCCCGGGCGTGGGCGACCAGGCGGTCCACCACCTCGTCGTAGCCGGCGCCGACCACCACCAGCCGGGAGGCGGCCGAGCACTTCTGGCCGGCGTAGCCGAAGGCCGAGCTGGCGATGGCCGGGACGGCCTGGTCCACGTCGGCGTCGGCGTCGACCACGACGGCGTTCTTCCCGCCCATCTCGGCCACCACCCGCTTCACGTGGCCCTGGCCGGGCCGGGGGACGGCCGCGTCGCGGTTGATGCGCAGCCCCACCGCCTTGGAGCCGGTGAACACCACGAACGCCACCTCCGGGTGCTGGACCAGGTGGGCGCCCACCTCCTCGCCCACGCCGGGGAGGAAGCCCAGCACCCCCTCGGGCAGGCCGCCCGCCTCCAGGGCCCGTACCAGCTGGTAGGCCACGGCGGGTGTCTGCTCGGCGGGCTTGAGCAGCACGGCGTTGCCGGTCACCAGGGCGGCGGTCACCATGCCCGTGGGGATGGCCAGGGGGAAGTTCCACGGGCCGATGACCACCCCGACGCCCTTGGCCTGGTAGGAGAGCCGGTTGGCCTCCCCCGGCGGGGACTGCACCGGCCCACCCCGGTCGAGGCGGAGCATCTCCCGGCCGTAGTACTCGCAGAAGTCGATGGCCTCGCAGACGTCGGCGTCGGCCTCGGGCCAGGGCTTGCCCGCCTCGTGGACCTGTAGGGCGGCCAGCTCGTCGCGGCGGGCCCTCATCCACTCGGCGGCCCCGAACAGCACTGCGGCCCTGCGCCGGGCCGGTGCCCGACGCCACTCCTCCACCGCCTGGCGGGCCGCGTCCACGGCGGCGTCGGCCTCGGCAGGGCCGCAGGAGGCCGACGTGGCCACCACGGTGTCCGGGTCGGCGGGGTCGACGGACTCGATGCTCCTCGCCGTGGTGACCCTCTCCCCGCCGATGACGGCCGGCACCGGGGCGGGAAAAGAGGAGGGCGAAGCCCGCACGGCGGCGGCGAAGCCGGCCCGCACCTCGCCCCGGCGCCACTCGGCCACCGGCTCGTGGGCGTAGGGCCCGGGCCGGGAGGCGTCGGTGGCCGGTGGACGGGCCGGTGGCTCCGGCCCCGCCAGCTCGTCGACGTGGGCGGGAGCGACGAGCTCGTCCAGCGGGCTCTTCTCGGCGAACCGATGGCGGACGAAGCTCTCGTTGGACGTGTTCTCGAGCAGCCGCCGGACCAGGTAGGCCATCCCGGGAACCAGCTCGCCCACAGGGGCGTAGACCCGGAGACGCAGGCCCAGGCGGCGGATGGCGGCCTGCACGGGCTCGGCCATGCCGTAGAGCATCTGGATCTCGTAGCCGTCGTCGGGGATGCCGCGGCTCCTGGCCTCGACGACGGCACAGGCCAGCGACCTCAGGTTGTGGGAGCCGAAGGCGGCCCGGACCGTGCCGTGGTGGTCGTGGAGCAGGCGGACGCAGCGCTCGAAGTTGGCGTCGGTCTGGGCCTTGTCCTCGAACACCGGGAGCGGCCAGCCCTCGGCCCGGGCGGCGACCGTCTCGGTGTCCCAGTAGGCGCCCTTGACGAGGCGGATGCCGATGGGCTGTTGACGACCGGTGCCGGCCGCCCATGCGATGAGGTCCTCGAGGTCCCGGTAGGAGTCCTTGAGGTAGGCCTGGACGACCACTCCGGCCTGAAGCCCGGAGAGGGCCCGGTCGCCCACCAGGTCGCGGAACAGCTCGAGGGTGAGGTCCTTGGCGTCGTAATGCTCCATGTCGAACCACACGAAGGCTCCCCGCTCGGCGGCCGTCTCCAGGACGGGCCGCAGCCGTGAGCGGGCCTGGGCCAGCCCCTCCTGGCGGGTCAGCGGCGAGTACATGGACGACAGCGCGGTGGGCTTCATGCTGACGTTGGCCCTGGGCAGGGCCCCCACGTCGTCCCGCTCGAGGTGGTCGTCGGGCGCCCACCGGGCGGTGGCGTCGAGCAGGGCGTCGAGCAGCCCGGCGAGGCGGGCCGCGTAACGGTCGGCCTCCTTCTCGCTCACCGTCTTCTCGCCCAGGAGGTCGACGGTGAAGGCGCTGCCCTGCCGCCACAGCCGGTGCAGTCCCTCCACGGCCGTGGCCGCGTCGTGGCCCACGATGAACTGCCGGGCCATCCGCTCGATGTTGCGGCGGGCCACGGCGGCGGACACCTTGCCGCCCAGCGGCAGCGAGCCGGCGGCGTGCACCCCGTGCTCCAGCAGCCTCGGAACGTCGGTGTCGCCGAAGTACTCCTGCACATGGCGCAGCACGTCGGCGTCCCCCCGGGTGGCCGGGAACACGTCGACGAAGCGGAAGAGCTGGGTCTTGAAGCTGGGATGGGACATGGCCCACCGAAGCACCAGCTCGCTCCATCGCGACATCTTGTAGACGCCGGCCTCCTCGCCGGCCTCGAGCTCGGCGATGCGCCTGGCCAGCGCGCTCACCTGGTCGTCGAGCCGCGACGCCACTGGCCGCTCAGGTTACCGAGGCCACTCCCGCGTCCGGGTCCTGCTGTTGATCCGGCCGGCCCGCTCCTCGGGCCGGACCGATGTCGTCCGAGGCCGCCAGCATCTCGTCGATGGCGGGGGCGGGCTGGGGTCTGGCGAAGTAGTAGCCCTGGGCGAACTCGCACCCGAGGGCCCTCAGGTGGGCGAGCTGGGCCGCACTCTCCACGCCCTCCGCCACCGTGCTCAGCGACAGCGCCTTGACCAGCTTCACTATGGCGACGGCCAGGGACCACTCGTCGGGCGAGGTGGCGATGCCGGCCACGAAGGACCGGTCGATCTTGACCACCTCTACGGGGAGGCGCCGGAGGTAGGTGAGCGAGGAGTAGCCGGTGCCGAAGTCGTCGATGCTGAGCTTGACGCCCAGCTCCTTGAGCCGGTGGAGGTTGTCGATGGTCTCCTCGAAGTCGCTGACCAGCGCCGTCTCGGTGATCTCCAGGACCAGGCAGCCCGGGTCCAGCCCCGAGTCCGCCAGTATCCGGTCCACCTCTGCCACCAGCCCCGACTGCCGGATCTGGCGGGTCGAGAGGTTGACGCTGACGTATAGGGGCGGATGGCGCGGATGGCGGCGTTGCCACTCCAGGGCCTGGCGGCAGGCCGTGTCCAGCACCCACCGCCCCAGGCTGGTGATCATGCCCGTCTGCTCGGCCACGGGGATGAAGCGGTCCGGTGGGATGAGGCCGTGCCGGGGGTGCTGCCAGCGCACGAGCGCCTCGAGCCCCATGATCCTCCCCGAGTCGGTCGCCACGATGGGCTGGTAGTGCAGCTCCAGCTCTCCCCGGTCCAGGCAGCGCCTGAGGTCGGCGGCCAGCTCCAGGCGGTCTCGCACGCTGGCGTGCACCGCCTCGTCGTAGGTCTCGGAGTGGTTGCCTCCGTTGACCTTGGCCGAGTACATGGCGGCGTCGGCGCACTGGAGGACGGCGTCGTTCTCCCGCATCTCCGGGGACCAGAAGGCGATGCCGATGCTGGCGTTGGCCACCACCTCGCGGTCGCCCAGGAGGACGGGCTGCCGGCACGCCACGACGAGCCTCTCGGCCACGCTCTCGGCTCCCGAGCGGCTCGTGTCCTCCAGCAGCACGGCGAACTCGTCGCCGCCGACCCGGGCGGCGGTGTCGGACGGCCGCAGGCACTCCCCGATCCGCTCCGCCATGAGCTGCAGCAACCGGTCGCCGACACCGTGGCCCAACGTGTCGTTGACCTCCTTGAACCCGTCGAGGTCGACCATCAGCACGGCGGGCGAGGCTCCGCGGCGCATAGCCACCTGGATGGCCTTGGCCAGACGGTCGTGGAACAGGGCCCGGTTGGCCAGACCGGTCAGGGAGTCGTAGAAGGCCTTCCGGCGCAGCTCCTCCTCGAGGCGCTTCCGGTCCGTCACGTCACGCATGTTGAGCACGACGCCGCCATCGCCACCCGAGCCGGTGAGGCTTGCGGCCACGGCGTCCATCTGGCGCCACGAACCGTCACGGTGTCGAAGCCGGGCCTCGAACGAGGCGGCGGCCGCCGACTGGGCGCCCACCGTGGCCATGTGGCCGAGGACGCGGTCGTGATCAGCTGGGTGGGTCAGCTCGCCGACGTGGTCGGGGACCTCCTCGGGAGGGTACCCGAGCACGGACTGGATGGAAGGGCTCCGGTAGCGGATGCTCCCGTCCCGACCCACGACCAAGACGACGTCCGAGGAATGCTGCACCAGGGACTGGAACCACTGCTCCTGGGAGATCAGCTCACTGGTGCGCCTCTCCACCGTCCTCTCGAGGTCGTTGGTCAACGAGATGCTCTCGAGCAGGATGGCCACCTGGCGGATCCCGAAGAGGACCAGGACGGCTATGGCGTTGAGGAACAGGAAGGGGTCGTCGGCGAAGTCGATGCGCTGCCGCGTCGATACCACTAGGGCGCCGACGAAGGGGACGTACGGAATGGCCTCCTGGAGCAGGCTGAGCCGGCGCTCACCATTCGCCCCAGCGGGGTCGTCCATCGCAGTCGGGGCCTGCGTCGCCACGGCCACCAGCAGGAAGGCGGCCGTCCAGCCCAGGTCCAGGATCGTGCCCGGCTCGTAGCCCGGTCCGAAGGCCTGGTTTACGTAGACGCTGTCCGTCACGGCCAGGGTCAGCAGCCCACCGCCAAGGACCACCCAAGGCAGGCGAGCCCCGGGCTGGCGTCGCATGCCCAGGCCCAGCACCAGCGACACCATGACCACGTCGGCGACGGGGTAGGCCAGGCCGACCAGTCGAGAGAGCAGGTCCTCTCCTCCGGCCCGGTAGACCGGGCCGAGGACGCTCGTCCAGCTCACGAACAGGACGGCCGATGCGATGGCGGCCCCGTCCAAGCCGGCCCGGAACCGGGAGACCAGGCGCGACGAGCCTCCCGGGAAGGCGAAGAGGGCGATGGCGGCTGGGACCGAGTACCCGATGAAGCCGACGTCGGCGGGCGAGGGGAAGGGCGAGAACCGGCGCAGGACCAGCTCGTAGAAGGACCACACCGCTCCCGCCAGCGCCCAGGTGAAGGCGGCGGCGGCCATGAAGCGCCATCCCCGCCCTCTCGGCCCTCCTCGCCCGGCGGCCCGCAGGCACGACCAGCCGGCCACGAGCGGGGAGACGACGAAGGAGACGTCGCTCACCACCCGGTCGATCCAGGCGCTGCCGGGATCGGCCAGCAGCCAGGCCCCGAAGAGGCCGACGGCCAGGAAGGCGGCCAACAGCGATCGCCCGAAGCGGCGCCACGCCTCCCGAGCCGGCTTGGTCACTCGACTGCCGTCACGCCGTTGGTGAGCACCCAGTGCAGGCCGAGGTTGCGCACCACATCGAGCAGGGCCTCGAAGCCAACGGGCTTGATCAGATAGGAGTCGGCGCCGGCCGAGAAGGCGTGCTCGATGTCGACCGGGTCGTCCGACGCGGTGATGACGACGGCGGGAACCCCGGCCAGCCCGGGCTGCCGGCGCATGCCTGCGAGCACCTCGAGCCCCGACATGCCGGGAAGTTGGAGGTCGAAGAGGCCCAGCACGGGCAGGGGATACCTTTCTCGGTCGGCGTAGGGGCCGTCCCCGTTCAGATAGGCCAGAGCCCGCTCCCCGTCGTCGAAGACCAGGACGGGGTTGGCCAGGCGGGCCGCCTTCAGGGCGGCTCGGATCAGCAGGGCGTGCTGGGCGTCGTCCTCGGTGACGAGGATGGCCTCTGGAGTGGCCCCGCTCACGATGGCGCCTTCCCGGCCACGACGAGGGCCTCCAGGGCCTGCCCGACCCGCATCAGCTCGGTCTCCGCCTCCGCCACCAGGAGGGCTGCAGCGTCCAGGTCGCCGTCGCGGGCTGCCGCCTCCAGACGGGCGCACACGGCGGTGGCCTGTGTGGCGCCCACGCCGCTGGCCGTCCCCTTGAGAGCGTGGGCCACCTCCCGCACGGCCGAGGAGTCCCCCTCCCGCAGCGCGTCCTTCATGCGGCCGAGCCGCGCTGGCGTGTCCCGGTGGAACAGCTGGACCACCTCGCTCAACAGGTCGAGGCCGGACTGCTCGCCCAAGGCGCGTAGCTCGGCCACATGGCCGGGGTCGAGAACGTGGGGCTCCACCGCGTCGGGTGACTCACCGGGTGCGGGCGTCTCGTCCACGGCGGTGCCGTCGCCGCCCAGCCACCGCGACAGGGTGGCGGACAGGTCGCGCTCACGCAGCGGCTTGGCCAGGTAGTCGTCCATGCCCGCCGCGAGACAGCGCTCGCGGTCGCCGGCCATGGCCGAGGCGGTCACGGCGATGATCGGCGTGTGCCGGTCTTGGCCCTCCCGGCGCCGGATCTCGGCGGTGGCCTCGTAGCCGTCCATCTCCGGCATGTGGCAATCCATGAGAACGGCCGCGTAGGAGCGGTCGGCCACGGCCCGGACCGCCTCGGCACCGGTGCCGGCGATGTCGACCCGGTATCCCATCTTCTCCAGCGTGCGGGCCGCCACCTTCTGGTTGACCTGGTTGTCCTCGGCGAGCAGGAGATGGGCACGGCGGTGGGAGCGGGCCTCGCTGAGCCGCTGCGGCGTGAGGGTGAGGTGGGTGTCCGTCGTGTCGCCCATCACGAGGGCCAGGGCGTCGTAGAGCTGGGACTGCCGGACCGGCTTGGCCAGGTGGGCGGCGATCCTGCCCTGGGCCTCGGACCGTCGAGCCACCTCGGTGGAGGAGGAGAGGAGCAACAGGCGGACGCCGGCGATATGGGGGTCGTCAGAGATGGCCGAGGCGACCTCCAGCCCGTCCATGTCGGGCATGTGGAGGTCGAGTACGGCCATGTCGAAGGGACGCCCCTCCTTCGCCGCTTCCCGGAGGAGCTCCAAGGCCTGGGGCCCGCTCGAGGCGGTGGTGGGCACCATGGCCCAGGCCGTCACCATCTGCTCGAGGATGATCCGGTTGGTGGCGTTGTCGTCGACGACCAGAACCCGCAGGCCCTCGAGGTGCGGCCGAGGGCTCGACGTGGCCCCGACGGCCTCAGCAG